>CAZCKD010000181.1:0-7368 GCA_964498925.1 uncultured Granulosicoccaceae bacterium | reverse complement strand
GGTATTGCCTCGATTAATGATGAAACCTATTACCGTTCCACCTTGGCCAACATTGTTGAAACTCGTCTCTGGACCGTGAATCAACTTCAGGAGCGAGGTTTTGAGGTTTTACCACCCAGCGCTAATTTCGTTTTTGCGAAGGTGCCGGCAAGGCTTGAAGGTGGCGCTGAAACGTTGTTCAAAAAGCTCAGTGATGCTGGCGTTCTGGTTCGATATTGGTCTAAGCCTCGTCATGAGCAATGGTTGCGAATATCCATTGGTACGCCAGAGGACATGCAGAAACTGATGAGTGCCATCGATGCCTAAAGCTGTCAGGCACATTCTATATGCGCTTATGATGCTGGGCGTGACTGGAGCTTTGCAGGCGAATTACACTCCGCTCAATGACGACTTCCTGCTGAATCCGGAGGAAGATGAAACTGATTCCGAAAAATCGGGAATTGTTGAAAAAGCCGGTGACATCGTGGATGGAGCCCAGCAGCAAGTATCCGAGCGCTTTAATAATTTTATCCTGCAGGTCGATGGCTTTTTTGGAGATGCGGCAACACTGGATAACGCGGAAAGCAACCGCAGTTGGGCGAGACTGCGACTAGACGGTATCCGGCCGACGGATGGTGGTGTCGAGCTGGATCCATCGCTCAAACTTCGAATCACCCTGCCTCAAACCGAAAAGCGGTTTAAATTGTTATTCAGTACCGAGGAAGACGATACTAATCCCGTCGACGAAAGTATCGGTCGAACTCAAAGCGCAGAAAACGATAATAATCAGAACGCTTCAGTCGCCATTCGATTTATCCGTTCGGCACGTGCTCGCGCTAGGGTGAACCTGGATTTAGGTTTGCGTCAGCGTGATAGCGATCTGCAACTGTTTCTTCGATTGAATACGGGGCAGCGCAAGGACTTCGGAGACTATTGGTCGTTTAGCGTTGCTAATAGCTACTACTACTATAATAGATCGGGGTTCGAAGATTCCTTGTCGTTCAATTTTCGCCGAGCCAATTTTTTTCGTGATGACGTGATCTTTAGATCCTTTACAGAATTTAACTGGCGTAATGGAAGGCAAGGTGCGGTAATTGCTCAAACGATTGGCGCTTATCGGCAGATTGACGAGCGACGGTCCCTGGCGTTTGAAGTGCTGGCGGGATATCACACGGCTCTAAATGAAGGCATAGAAGATAGATTTAGAGGACATGAGTACAGATTTAGGTGGCGTCATAACATCTGGCGTCCGTGGTTTTACTATGAGTTCTGGCCATCTATCTCCTGGCCGGCAACCAATAACTTCGATCAGTCGTTTGGTGTTCTTCTCCGAATGGAGATGGTGATCGGACAGAGATGAATAGTGAGTGAAATGAAACTGGTTTGTATCAGCGATACGCATGGCGATCATAGAAAGCAACCATTACCCAACGGTGATGTGCTTATACATGCGGGTGATATAACCGGACATGGTACTGAACAGGAAACTATCGATTTTTTTCAATGGTTGGGTAGTCGGCCTTTTGAACACAAACTGTGTATCGCTGGAAATCATGATTCATTCATGGAAGAAAACCCTGCCGTGGGTGCACAGATAGCAGAAGATAATGGCGTCACATTGTTGAATGATTCCGGGTGTACGATTAATGGCGTTTCTTTCTGGGGGTCTCCCATTACTCCGCGTTTCCTACACTGGAATTTTATGAGGGATCCGGGAGCACCGATAGAAGCACATTGGAATCTGATACCGGACAACACAGACGTCCTTATCACTCATGGTCCGCCCATTGAAATTATGGATATCGTCGAGCGCGATGACGGTGTCCGGGTGCATACAGGCTGCCCGTCATTGTTGCAGCGAATAAACGCTATAAAACCTAAGTATCATATCTTTGGCCATATTCATGAAGGTTATGGGAGAGTTGATATAGACGGGGTGGCGTACTGTAACGTTAGTAGCATGGATAAAGGATACGTCATCGCTAATGACGCACATGTCATTGAGTTGGATTAACATCACGTTAATACAATGTCAGACCCTAGGCCCGAGGTTTTGTTTTCGGGCATAAAAAAGGCCGCTCGTTAAGGCGGCCTTTTTTTATTCGAATGTCAGTCTGAATGACTGCTTGAAATGGTCGATCTAATTCAATCCCATTTCAGCTTTTTCAATAGCGACAGTTTCGTTAATGACATCGATGATGCCAGCGTTACCGCCTGCAAGGCTTGCACTTGTCAGGTATTTTCCATTAATAGCAATGGAAGGTACGCCTGTGATGCCAGCGCCGCGTGCTAATTGAGTTGCACGGTTCATTTTTGTTTGCACGGCAAATGATTTCATCGTCTTCAAAAATTTGTCTTTATCCATGCCGAGTCCACTAGCGAGTTCGGCTATGTCATTAGGACGGCGCATGCGTTGTTTGTTTTCATGAATCGCGGTAAACATGGCATGAACAAATTCTTGTTCTTTGCCCATCAGTTGTGCGGCATAAAACCCTCGGGAATGTTGTTCCCAGGAAGAATTCAACGGCGGGGCTTCGCGAACAAAGCTGACGTTTTCGGGCATATCCTTTTCCCATGCCTCGATAGCGGGTTCGAAGGCATAGCAGTGGGGGCAACCTAGCCAGAAAAATTCCAGCACTTCCACACTCTCAGTAGAAGCTGTGTTGAGTGGTGGGCTAATGGGTTGATAACCGCCTGCTGCCAATACAGATTGACTGAAAGTAAGCAGGCCGCTGCTTACAGCAGCTGCAGCAGAAAGACTGCCGAGAAAGGTGCGACGTGAAATTGGCATAGATTAGTCCTCGTGATGTCTTGACTAGGATCGTCGATAAGAGCTGAACGGTTGATGAATAGCTCTGACTTATGCAGATTATGAACCGGACTGTGAGGTCTCAATCACACTTCGGGCGATACTTGCCGCCTTCTCATGTGAAAACGGCCCTCGAAAGGGCCGCGTATTAGGGTTTTTTATGTTCGGTAGATCCGGCGAAAGCTGCCTATCAGGGGTTAGATTGCAGACCAGACATATAATTGGCTACGGCTGTAATCTCAGCATCTGTCATACGCTCAGCAACGCCGCGCATCATGCTTGAAGGATCGTTAGCGCGTTCTCCTGAGCGAAAATAACGCAGCTGATCAGCAATGTAGTCAGCATTTTGTCCGGACACCATGGGCCAGGCAGCCGGTCCATTACCGCCACCAGCTGCACCATGACAAGCTGCACATGCGGCAACACCCGCAGAAGTAATGCCGCCGCGGTAGATATTCATGCCATGAGTCAGGTTTTCTTCTGACGCAACGACAGCAATTGTGTCCATGCTCGCATAGTACGCAGCCAGATCTTCGATATCCTGATCGGAAAGATTCGCAGCCTGACCAGCCATCAGAGCGCTAGCTCGGTTTCCCTCACGAAAATCCATTAGCTGCTTAGCAAGGTAACTTTCGTGCTGACCGGCTAGGTTCGGGTAGGTGCTTTGGATAGCTTTGCCATCGCCACCGTGACAGGCAGAGCAAACAGCGGCTTTACTTTGACCGGCTGCCGCGTCTCCTGCGGCTGAGACTGGATTAACAAACGATGCTGCGATGAGCGCTACTGCAAAGGCCCATTTATTCATGGAAACTCCAATTGATAACGTGAGAGGGGTCTAGTCGGTAAACTATCCAAGCCCAGACCTCTGGGGATCGAAGAATTTTAGCAGAATGATGGACAACATAAGGGCGAACGAATGAACACGGTTTACTTTTCTGCACAATTTGAGTCCAGTGCCAGTGATCCATACCAATGTCCGTCCGCCTTAAGTGAAGTCGCGTTCGCTGGTAGGTCCAATGCTGGCAAGAGCAGTGCCATCAATACAATCACGCGACAGGGGAAATTAGCCAGAATCAGCAAAACGCCCGGCCGCACACAGCTGATCAACCACTTCTCTATTGGAGACGATCGTTATTTAGTGGATTTGCCCGGTTACGGCTATGCACAAGTGTCGAAAACCCAGCAAAAACGCTGGCATCAGGCCATGACGCAGTACCTGGTGTCGCGTGATTGTTTAAGGGGAGTGGTGCTGGTTATGGATATCAGGCACCCGCTGACAGAGGCGGATTGGAAGCTGATAGAGCTTCAACAAGCAGGGCAAACTCAGCTGCATATATTGCTCACTAAGGCGGATAAGTTGTCGAAAAACCAAGTGGCTAGATCGCTAGGGGCGGTTCAAAAATCATTGGGAGAGGCGGATGTCGAGGCCACTTTGCAGGATTTTTCTGCCCTCAAAAAGAAGGGTGTAGAGGACGTCCACGCTGTGCTGGATTCGTGGTTATTTGATAAACCCATACCCGACTAAAAGCTGTCAGGGGCGCATTTTTCCTTGTTACTTTTCGTAACAAAGGCATCATCAAGTGTTTTGAAAGAGTGCGTAACAACAGCTCCGATTACCTAACTGGTTGTTATATAAGTGTTTGTAGCAATTTTCGTGATGAGTGGGACTTTCTCTATACTGTTCGCAAGCTTTTGTGGGTTGGGCAAAGCAGCTGTGCTGTGCCAACACTAAAAAGACGTGGAATTGAGGTTGTAGGCTAGCTTGCGCTTTTGTTCCGGCACACCACGGTCGGAATCGACAAAGGCGTTCACCGGACATTGGTTACGCCGGCTCGATCAACCACCATCAAAAGTACCTTAGGAGAATGAATAAATGAGTAAGAAAACCACTAATAACTGGTCACGTCGTGACGTACTGAAGGCCAGTGCGGCTTCAGGTGCCATCGCTGGTGCACCAATGTTCTTTTCACGCCACGCATATGGCGCTGAATTCCTGAACAACCCGGGCGATGCTGGCACGGTAACTTTGGGTTTTAACGTTCCTCAGTCTGGCGCATACGCTGACGAAGGTGCTGACGAACTTCGCGCATACAAACTGGCTGTTAAGCACCTGAATGGTGAAGGCGACGGCGGCATGATGAACACCATGCAGCCTAGCGAACTTAAGGGCAACGGTATCCTGGGTAAGAAAGTTGAGTATGTAACTGGTGATACTCAGACTAAATCTGACGCAGCTCGCGCATCTGCTAAGCGAATGATCGAGAAAGACGGCGTTGTAATGGTTACTGGTGGTTCATCTTCAGGTGTTGCTATCGCTGTACAGGGTCTTTGCCAAGACGCTGGCGTAATCTTCATGGCTGGTCTGACTCACTCAAATGATACGACTGGTAAAGATAAGAAAGCTAACGGTTTCCGTCACTTCTTCAACGGCTACATGTCTGGTGCTGCACTAGGTCCAGTACTTGAAAATGCATACGGTAACGAGCGTCGTGCTTACCACCTGACTGCTGACTACACATGGGGTTGGACTCAGGAAGAATCAATCATTGCTTCTACTGAAGCTATCGGTTGGTCAACAGCTGAAAAAGTTAAGACGCCAGTTGGCGCCGGTGACTTCAGCCAGTACATCACTCCAGTACTGAACTCTGGTGCAGATACTCTGGTTCTTAACCACTACGGTAAGGACATGATCAACTCACTGACTCAGGCGATCCAGTTTGGTCTGAAAGACAAGCAAGTTGATGGCAAGGATTTCCAAATCATCGTTCCTTTGTACTCACGTCTGATGGCACAGGGTGCTGGTAAGAACGTTGAAGGTATCTACGGTTCAACTAACTGGCACTGGTCTTTGGGTGATGCTGGTTCACAGGCTTTCGTTAAGTCATTCGGTCAGGAATACGGATTCCCACCTTCACAGGCTGCTCACACTTGTTACGTACAGACTCTTCTGTATGCAGATGCTTGTGAACGTGCTGGTACTTTCGAGCCTTGTGCAGTTGTTGCTGCTCTGGAAGGTCACAAGTTCGACGGTCTAGGTAACGGTCCTACTGAGTACCGTGCTGAAGATCACCAGTGCTTCAAAGATGTATTGGTTGTGAAAGGTAAAGAGAACCCATCTTCACAGTTCGATTTACTTGAAGTTGTAGAAGTTACTCCACGTGCTCAAGTTGAGTACCCTGTTGATCATCCAATGTTTGCTGGTGGTGATCTGGGTAGCTGTAACAACGGCGCATAATTAACGCGCTTTAGTAGTAAGAATGAACTGGATGCTCAAGCGAGCATCCAGTTCTTTTCGAATCATTCGACACCCTCTATTTCAATAAAGTATGTGCATCCGGTTGTTTTAAGCATCCGAATGTTCGTTCTAGTCGATGGTTCGATCAAGCTTAGATTGATAGATTTATATTTGTCGTAAGACAAGAAAGCGCCGCGCTATTGCTTTAATCCTCAGCGTGTTCGCTTATTTTGAATTTCACCACATCCTGGGATTTATTTTCTCCAGTGGTCTGCACTTATATGACTACTTGAGGTCTTTGGGGTGAGGTACATCCTTTGTAGAGCTTTGCTCTTCAATGGTCGGGGTTGATTTACACGGGGCATCACGTGGACGCAATTTTTCTACAAGTATTAAACGGGTTGGACAAGGGTGGTGCATACGCACTTATAGCCCTAGGTCTGACACTGGTCTTCGGCACTCTTGGAGTGGTCAATTTCGCGCATGGCGCGATATTCATGTTGGGGGCCTTTGTTGCAGTATCGCTACAGCGATTGCTGACTCTTTCCACAAAGGTAAAGGACGAAAGCATTACGTTCTTCGATGCTTATAAAGAAGTCCCCATTCTGGAGGCTAAATTCCCAGTGGCAGGGCCGATGATCGTCGACTTTGCGGTGCCTTTGGCAATAATCATCGCCATACCCATAATGTTGGCTGTTGGGTTGATCATGGAACGTGGTCTTATCCGACATTTCTACAAGCGTCCTCATGCCGATCAAATATTAGTGACGTTCGGTCTGGCGATCGTTTTTCAAGAGATCATCAAGGCTTATTACGGCGCAAACCCTATTCCTCAATCGGCGCCTGAAATTGTTTCTGGCAGTGCCAGCATAGGCGTGTTTTTGGGATTAGGTGAAAATGTCGTTTATCCGTGGTGGCGACTCATCTATCTGATGTTCTCGCTTTCCATCATTGGTGCTGTGTTTGCGTTCCTACAGTTCACCACGTTCGGAATGGTTGTTCGTGCAGGTATGCAGGACCGAGAGATGGTAGGCATGCTGGGTATCAATATTCAGCGACGATTTACGATTGTATTTGGCCTTGCAGCGGTTGTGGCAGGCTTGGCCGGTGTTATGTACACACCTATTTTGCCGCCTGATTATCACATGGGGATGGACTTCCTTGTTCTCTCGTTTGTTGTGGTCGTTGTCGGTGGAATGGGTTCTTTGGGTGGGGCGGTTTTAGCCGGCTTTCTATTAGGTATTCTTCAATCGTTCGCATCCATGAACGAAGTTAAAAGCATTATTCCGGGCATCGATCAGATCATCATTTATTTGGTGGCCGTGGTTGTATTGCTAGTTCGACC
>CAZCKD010000180.1:0-7406 GCA_964498925.1 uncultured Granulosicoccaceae bacterium | reverse complement strand
TTAGAAGGCGAAACCTACTCATTACTCAATATTGAAACCGAACTGGAAAAGCTGGATCCCAACAGTAAGGCGGAATTCAATGTCACACCGGTGGGTCATCACGACAAAGACTTTATACTCCGATTGACAATGAGTAGCTCGATGACGCCCGAAGGCGTGATCACAGGGCACGTTCTGGTACTCAGAAATATCAGTCAGGAAAGACGTTTATCGAAAAAGCTGGCTTATCAAGCTAACCACGATTCGCTTACCGGTTGTAAAAACAGACACTCGTTTGAAAACACGTTAGAGAAACTGATTGAATCGCTTCCAGAGACTGAGCAGACGCATACGCTGTGTTATATGGATCTTGATCAATTCAAGATCGTTAACGATACAAACGGTCATGCTGCCGGCGATCAACTTCTGATTGAACTGACTCAGAACATCAACTCCATTCTCGGCGAAAAAGATATTCTGGCCCGACTGGGAGGTGATGAGTTCGGCATACTCATGAGAGATGTTAGCCATGAAGAAGCAAAAGAACGCACCGAAAAACTCTTTGACTACTTTCAAACATACATCTTTCACCATGATGGAAAATCGTTTGCTGTTAGAGCCAGTATCGGCGTTGTTCATCTGGATAAGAACAGCAGCAATTTGAAAGCAGTGTTGGCGTCAGCCGATATGGCATGTTACGCCGCTAAAGAATCAGGCAGAAACAGCCTGTATGTTTATTCAGAAACCGATGATGCTATCGCTGAACGTTCTAAAGAACTCAGCTGGTTACCTAGACTTCAAAAAGCGCTGCAAGAAGATCAGTTTTGTTTAATGGTACAAGCCGTTGCCTCAGTTGAAGCACTTTGCAATCATGATGCACATGCTATTGAACATTACGAGTTTTTACTGCGCCTTAAAAACGCAGACGGAAGTTTAAGCACACCTTGGCAATTTATTCAGGCAGCAGAGCGATACGATCTGATGACAGAGATTGATCGTTGGGTTATTAGTCACGCCTTCGGCATCGTTGCTAGTTTGAAAAACACTACTGGCAGTGATAGCAGCTTTTCAATTAACCTGTCCGGTCAGTCAGCAGCGGACCCTACCTTGAAGACTTTTATTCAAAAACAACTTGAAGAACACCAGGTTGACCCTTCCAAGATTTGGTTCGAACTGACCGAAACTGCCGCTATCTCCCAGTTCTCAGTCGCCGTTGATCTTATTGAAAGTGTCCAGAGCATGGGCTTTTTAGTAGCGCTTGACGATTTCGGGGCCGGACTTAGTTCTTTCGGATATTTAAAGAACCTACCTGTGGATGTGCTTAAAATTGACGGACAGTTCGTTAAGGAAATTGCCAACAACTCTATCGATCGTGAAATGGTAAGAGCGATACATCAAGTGGGTCAGTCAATGGGTATCCAGACAGTCGCGGAGTTTGTTGAAGACGAAGCTATCGTTCAAGTGTTGTCCGACATTGGCGTTCAATATGCGCAGGGTTACCACATTGGAAAACCATGCCCTATTGAGACAGCTATGGCTCAGCAAGTGATTGATATTCAGCGCGCTGCATAAGCGAGGCTATGAAAATCTATCAGGTCTAAACGCAGTCAGCTCTGATTCATCACGCTCGCCTGCAATGAGCTCTGCCAGGATTCTTCCGGTTTTAGCACCGCCGGTTAATCCAACGTGCTGATGACCAAACCCAGTATAGACACCCGTAGAACCGATCTGTCCAATAAAAGGCAGGCTGTCTGTCGGAGCCGGACGGTGGCCTAGCCACTCAACAGAGTCCTCAAACGTCACATCCGGAAAAACCTCTTTAAACTTTCTTCTAAGAAACTGTATGGGTGCATCCGAAGGTCCGGCTTCTAAGCCGCCGAATTCTACAACGCCTGCGCAACGCATTCCTTCCTGCATCGGCGTTGCAACGAATTTTCCGGACGATATCATTGTTGGACAGCTGACTTTTTGCGATGGATTTTTATACATGACGTGGTAACCACGCTCGGCCTCCATAGGAATTTTGAGTCCTAACTTACGGGCGATTGGCCCCGACCAGGCACCCATCGCAAGAACAACGGAATCGCAGGCAATTGCTCCATCATCCGTCTGCACGGCAGTGACTTGTCCATCGACCATCTCTAAATCTTGGACCGATTGACATCGGATATCACCGCCACCTTGTAAAAATACGTCTGCAAGCGATTTTACATAGAGCCCCGGACTCAACACATGAGCGTGGTCTTTTAAGACTGCAAGACAGGTAATGGACTTACTTAGTGCCGGTTCTTTTTCTGCAACAGCATCACCTTCAATGAATTCCGGAACAAAACCATGTTCGCGCCGAATTGACCAAACATAGTTTTCAGTATCGAATTCGGCTCGACTGCGATAAGCAAATTGATACTCAGAGGGTACAAGCCATTTATCAGCTTGCGTATTGCCGGCAAGATCCTGATGCTGAGCAACGCTGTCGCCGATGATGAAGTTGAGCCGTTCAGCAATTCTAGGCGTATCCGTCGCATTTGCGAATGATAGATAGCGATACAACCAAGGTGCCAGCTTAGGAAGATAGGACCATCGCATAAAAAAAGGAAACTCAGGATCCAACACATATTTTGGTGCTTTTGCTACAAGACCCGGAGTCGTCACAGGAACAACCGCACAAGATGCAAGCACACCGGCGTTTCCGTAAGAAGTTCCCTCTCCAGGTGCTTGCCGATCAACGAGGGTGACTCGACGCCCTGCCCTTTGTAGCCAGAGCGCTGTCGCCACACCCACAATACCTGCGCCGATGACGACTGTGTGTGATCCTGTGTCGTTTGCACTCATAGTATTAATAACCCGACGATGAAGAGTTGTTGCATTATGGCTGAAGTCTCCATCATCTATCCAGTACCCGGATTCTCTACAATCTGACGCACATTAAATGACAGGCAGTTCAGCGGCCGCTCTTTTTGAGAGCAATCTGGCTTCAGAAGATCCCACAACAATGTTCTCTTCATGAACCATCATTAATCCGTTGCCATAAGAAAGCGATGGTTCGATAGTCAACACCATGCCTTCAACAAGCTCGGTTTTATCAAAGGCGGCATGCGACGGCTGCTCGGTCAGCTGCATTCCAAGCCCATGCCCTAGTCGCCCGACATCCCCGCCTGAACTATCCATCTCGGCGATGACGGTAGCCATCGCCTGAAACAGCTCACGGCAACTGGTACCGGCACGAGCGGTTTCGATTCCGGTTTGGGTCGCCCGCCACAAAACGTCGTAGGCTCGTTTCGCATCATCATCGGCCTGATGAATCGCCCAGTTCCTGTCAAAGTCGCAGAAGTATCCATCCCATGTGCAGCCTGTATCGAGCATTAACACATCACCTGAACGCAACGCTCGACGCGTGGGCGGTGAAATCACATCGGCATAGCCGCCTTGATCGGCACCACCCACCAGATAAGGTGCATCGTCAGCCCCTAGACCGATGGCACTTCGACGAAATTCTCGAAATACATCTTCTAGTGCAGTTCCTGCCAGCGCGAATTCGGGCACTTGTTCAAAGGTGGCAGAACCGATATTGGCAATGTGCGCTAGCTTTTCGATCTCTGCGTCCGACTTGACCATACGCTGCTTTTGCAACAACGCTGTAACGTCGACGATATCCAACCCCGGGAGTTTTCTAAGCAAAGTTTCCCAATCACCCAGTGGCATTCTTAAGTGGGATTCGTGGCCTTTCATCACACCCAGACGTTCACCACTTTTGGCCAACGGAGAAAGCAGATCGAGCAATAAGCTAATGCCATCATCATGCGGTGCCGGTGCACTCCAGGTGCGCACATCATCCACCCAGGTGTTGCGCATCATGGCTGCGCCAATTTCGGGTATGACGGCTATCGGTTTACCGACTGCCGGTAAAAACACAAACCACGGACGCGTCGGACTTTGCCAGAACAGCGTTTGAAAGCCCGTAAAGTACCGAACCTCCGGCTCACTCATCATCAGGATACCGGCGAGATCCTGTTTGGCCATATCGGCCTGGGTTTTCCGCGTGCGTTGAGTAAATTCAGAGACATCAAATCCGCGCTTTGGTGCTTGTAAGATCATCTCCACAAACCTTTATCTCTCTTTACACTTAAAAAACAATTGGGCTAACCACAACGAAAAACGGCCGACATAAGCCGGCCGTTCTATCGTACAAAACGGAAGACTACGCCTTCCGTTCAGTTGGTTATCGACTTACTTCAGGAAAGAAGTATCGATAGCTACTGAGTAATCTTCCAACGCTGGGTTTTCAGCAGTTGCGAAAGCGTTACCAACTACAGCGATCGCAGCGCTAGCCAGACCGTTTTCGTTGAAGTACTTTTCCAGCTGCTCTGCAGCAGAAGGGAAAGTCATAGTAGACATCTGACCGCGAGCAGCGTCCAAAGTCATACCAGCATCTTTAGCAACAACAGTCATTTCACTATCAGAATCAGTGAAGTTGTTGTTTGCAGCATCAGTAACTTCCAGGAATGTCGTTACTAGGTCAGGGTTTTCCTGAAGGAATTTTTCTGTAACAGAAACAACGTCAAAGCTGATGATTCCAGCAGCTTCTTTCTGTTCAGCAGTCATCAGTACTTCGCCTGCTTCGTACATCTTAGCCATAGCGTTACCACCGAAACCACACGCCATTGCAACAGCGCCGTCAGCCAGTGATACTGCTGCATCAGCAGGAACCTGATCGATGATAGTGATTTCAGAAACGTCTACGTCAAGTGAACGCATCATCATACGGAAGCTGTAGTCAGCCATTGTTGCCAGTGGCAGTGCAACTGCTTTGCCTTCCAGCTCAGAAGCGTTTGTGCTGTCGATGCCTTCGCCGTTGCGAACAACGCAATCGTTAGCTGGGTACTGAACAGCAATAGCAACCAATTTGATTGGCGCATTAGCGTTTACAGCGTTGATAAAAGGTGCAAGGCCCTGGCTGTAAGAGATATCGATATCGCCAGCAAGCATAGCTTCTGTCATCTGGGTACCAGCATCGAAGTTAGTCCAGTTGACCGGAACACCCATTTCATCGTCATAGGTCTTCAGTACTTTGGCAACCTGATTAGGTGTGGCCCACTCAAGGAAGAAAGCAACATTCACTTCGTCAGCAGCTTGTGCTGTGGTGCCTGCAAATGCTAACGCAGCGGCCGACAGGCCGTGTACAACTGATTTACGAAAACTCATTTCATCTCCAATTCTGTATGTGGTCAGTGCCTCAGATTCAAGGCAACTCGCGAAGTATCTCCAGATATTCGGAAAAAATCAATGAGCAGGAGAAATAGCGTGAATTGCGTCCTGAGGCCTTGGTGCCAAAGGGCAGTAAACCCAATTGGCCCGTTGCATTGATCAGCTCTATCGAGACACGTATACCACTGTTTTTAATGAAATTAATCTATTAAAGAAACCACCACCTAGTTGGTATTCTAGTGTTCCTAATGCAAACCCCGGTCTGGCTGTTGACAAGCGTTAAATTGCACTCGTACACAGTAACGAGTACTTAGCGCTTAAATTGCGCCTCACGTTTTTCGGCAAACGCAGCCATGCCTTCCTGCTGATCTTCGGTACCAAAGAGCGAATGAAAGGAGCGACGTTCAATATATAAGCCTTGTTGCAAGCTCGTTTCTAATGAAGCATCCACCGCTTCCCGAGTCAACTGGACGGCCGTTGCAGAAAAGCCTGCGATGGTCTCAGCCGTTGATTGAGCCTCGTCGAGTAAATCGTCCACTGCCACGATGCGTGAGACCAGACCTGCACGCTCTGCCTCATCAACGCCCATCATTCGCCCGGTAAGACACATATCCATTGCCTTAGCCTTTCCAACCAGCTGTGTCAGCCGCTGCGTTCCGCCCAGACCGGGCATGGTCCCGATGCGAATTTCAGGTTGTCCAAATTGAGCGTTGTCTGCCGCCAGTAAAATATTGCACATCATGGCAAGTTCGCAACCACCACCCAGCGCGTAGCCTGCTACCGCGGCAATCGTCGGTTTGGTGCAATTAGCAATGCACGTCCACGCACCCAGGAAATTTTCCTGAACAGCGTCTAGATATTGAACGTCCAGCATCTCTTTGATATCCGCACCGGCGGCAAACGCTTTGCCAGAGCCCGTTACAACGATGACTCTCACTTCAGGATTCGCTTCCCATTCTTTAAAGACCGTTTGCACTTCCATCATCATTTGGCGATTGAGTGCGTTCATGGCTTTGGGCCGATCGAACGTCAACGTCGCTACATGATTACGGATGTCAGTTTTTATAGTGTCGAAGGTCATGTCAGGCTCTCTAGTTTGAATTAGACGCCGGTAAAAAAGAACTGGCCGAGCGAATGATTAAGGTACTTTCGAATTTATACTTGCAGCCTACGGAGCAACCGTCAAGCACAGCACTTTGCAGTGCCTTAATGTACAGTTAAGCATGAATAAAAAACCGATTATTTTCCACATTGCCGCGCAGGCGGATGTTCCGGAAAATCAGATTGAATCAGAGTACCGCTGCGAGTCTCTAACGACTGAAGGCTTTATCCATTGTTGTGACGGGCATCAGTTACCCGGTGTTGTTGCTCGTTACTATCAAGACGTTGATGATGTGGTTCTGTTGGAACTCGATGTCGACAAGCTTGAGGCTGCTTTGATACGGGAAAATACAGTCGGAGGCAGCGAGTTGTTCCCGCACCTCTACGGACCTATTAACGCCGATGCCGTTGTTTCAGTGATACCGTTCGGTCGCAACTCAACAGAACGCATGGGGATGTCTTTATGACAACGGTTATCACTGAGAGAGTCGGTGCGGTTGGCTACCTGACCTTAAACTCACCGGCCACTTTAAACGCACTGACACTGGATATGGTTCAGGCGCTGCGCACTGGGCTTAAACAACATCAAGATGATAGTGAGGTGGGCGTTATCGTACTGCGCTCGGCGTTTGAAAAAGCGTTTTGCGCCGGTGGGCATATGAAGCGAATCAGAGAGCTTCAGCTTGACGGGGATATCGCTGCTATCGAGCAGTTCTTTACCGAAGAATACGCCTTGAATCTAGCCATCGCACAATGCACCAAACCGTATATCAGTCTCGTGGATGGCGTTGCCATGGGAGGCGGCCTTGGTTTATCTGTTCACGGAAGTCATCTGGTAGCAACCGAGAAAGCCCTGATGGCTATGCCCGAATCGCGAATTGGTTTTTTCCCTGATGTAGGCGCCAGTTATTTCCTGCATCGTTTACCGAAAAATAGCGGTACATGGTTGGGTCTCACCGCAGCACCTGTTAGAGGCGCACAGACGGTTATGTGTGGGTTGGCGACGCACTTCGTACCACGAGAGAGTTTGCAGGGATTGATGCTCTGTCTGGAACAGATAGATGCCTCGACGCTTAACGCAGAAAACGCGAAAGACAGAATATCCCAAGAACTGGAAGCGT
>CAZCKD010000179.1:0-7410 GCA_964498925.1 uncultured Granulosicoccaceae bacterium | reverse complement strand
GATGCATTTCCGGCGGTCACTGTCCCGTCTTTCGAAAATGCGGTTCGCAGTTTAGCCAGACTATCAACGGTCGTTCCGGCTTTAATGTACTCATCTGAATCGACAACCACATCTCCACGACGATTAGAAATAGTGACAGGTACAATTTCGCGTCCGAAGTGTCCTGCCGCCTGAGCAGCTTCGGCCTTTTGCTGTGAGGCTGCTGCGAATGCATCCTGCACATCTCTGGAAACGCTGAATCGATCCGCCACATTTTCAGCCGTCGTTCCCATATGGTAACCATGGAAAGCATCCCACAAACCATCCTTGATCATGGTATCCACGAAACCGGCATCGCCCATTTTCTGACCTGTTCTCAAAGGCGCACAATGAGGCGACAAGCTCATATTTTCCTGACCACCTGCTACCACAATGTCACTGTCACCGGCTTTGATGGCCTGGTAGGCCATAGCGACCGTGCGCAATCCGGAGCCGCATACCTGATTAACGGTAACTGCAGTACTCGAATGCGGAATTCCCGCCGCCATCGCAGCTTGCCTGGCCGTGTTCTGCCCAGCACCTGCAGTCAGTACCTGACCGAATAAAACCTCATCAACATCATCACCGGTTAATTTTGATCTTTCCAATGCAGCGCCAATGGCCACAGCGCCTAAATCGTGCGCAGGTACTGTGGAGAGGGATCCGAGAAACGAACCAATCGGTGTCCGCGCCGCACTCGTGATGACAATATCGTTCATGAGAGACAAAATTCCTTAAATTAAAAAGTACAGAAAAAACTTAACGTGTTCCGGGCTCTCTGAGAGAGTGAATACACTCGTTCCATTGCTTATCGACAGCGGCTGTTACTTGATGATGGGTACCGCCCCAATCGAACGCAAGTTCGCTGGAGTGTAAGAACAGTCGATTCAAACCCAGTTTACGAAAACCGGTGTTGGTTCGATTATCACCGTATCGCGTGTCGCCGACAACGGCATGCCCCGAATGCCGGGTGTGGACTCGGATCTGATGCGTGCGTCCCGTATCAAGTGTCACATCGAGCAGCGTCGCCGTGGGAAATCGTTCATTGACAGAAAAATGCGTCCGCGAAGGTTGCCCATCCTTATGAACCAGTACACGCCTTTCACCTGAGTGCTCTGCGTTTTTGAGCAAAGGCGCGTCGACCTGTTTCAGACTATCGGGCCACCTGCCATCCACAAGCGCTAGATAACGTTTCCCAATAATGCGTTGACGAAACAAATCCTGCAGCTGGCGTGTGTTCTTGAGTCCTCGGCCAATCAACAAACAACCGCTGGTTGCTCTGTCCAGTCTGTGGGCAAGATCAAGCCCCGGTTCATCGCGACTTTGACGTAAGGCGTCAATCAGCCCGAAATCTAAGCCGCTGCCTCCATGCACGGCGAGTCCAGAGGGCTTGTTAACGATAAGAAAATCATCATGCTCCACAACAACAGACGCGGCGACGGCTTTGATTAATTTATCGGGTACCCGTTTATCGGACTGAACAGTCTCGCGGATGGCTGGTATACGCACTTGCTCACCTTCTTTGAGCTTACGCGTCTGCTTGATTCGCCTTCCATCTACCCGTACATCACCGGTTCTGATCATTCGATAGATGTGACTGCGAGGCACACCCCGACATTTCTTGATCAGAAAATTGTCGATGCGCTGGCCGTCCTCGTCCGGCAGCACCCGCTCATGACGGGATTTTGACAGCATTTGCCCGTCGGCAGAACTCAGCTGATTTTTAGGCTCAGACATGAATTAGCATGTTTCTTGCACGTTAGGTAATCAGTGTTTAAGGTTAGTTCGCAAGAACAAATGTGCAGCAACGATTGCTGAATGCAATGGTCACTGCTATATTAAAGAGTCGGTAAAGTGATGGAATGCACTAACCGACATCCCCGACATTATCGGTCAAACCGGTGGTTGTTGCCAAAGGAGTTTTCAGAGCAACCAGACCCCGGGTATCGAGATCTAAACCAGATCCGCTCATCTGACCGTTGAGGTTTGGGAACCTTAAAGAACACTTTAGTCAGTTTTACGTTCAATCATTGAGGCGGGACGCCATTAATGATTGTGACTTGTGAAGACCGGTAAACCGGGACTTCTTTTTTTACCAACAATTATACGGATTCCGCCTACCCGGCTCGCCCGATGCTTAGCGTTTACTTACAAGTTTGCCTTTCCTTAATTTTCTGGCCAATTGCCAGACGATTGGGCATGCACGCGCATCAGGGATTAACACCGATCCAGGCAGGGTCCGCAATGGACCATACTAATAATGAAAAGAATGCTGATCAACGCGACCCACCAAGAGGAGTTGCGTGTTGCCATAGTTGATGGCCAACGACTGGTCGACCTCGACATAGAACACAAATCAAGAGAACAACGAAAATCTAATATATACAAAGCCAAAATTACCCGTGTAGAACCCAGCCTCGAAGCCGTCTTTGTCGACTACGGTGCAGAGCGTCACGGATTTCTGCCCTTTAAGGAAATTGCCAAAGAGTACCTGAAGCAAGACGCCAAGAAAAATGAAGGCGGCCGAACCAATATTCGGGACGCCATCAAAGAAGGTCAGGAAATTGTTGTACAAATTGAGAAGGAAGAGCGCAGTAATAAAGGCGCTGCACTCACTACTTTCATCAGTCTCGCCGGGCGCTTTTTAGTACTCATGCCCAACAACCCCCGCGCCGGTGGTGTATCCCGTCGTATCGAGGGGGAAGAAAGATCCGAACTCAAAGCCGCCATGTCCGATGTTGACGTGCCAGACGGCATGGGCACTATTGTTCGTACAGCGGGTATCGGTCGCACAACGGAAGAGCTGCAATGGGATCTGGATTACCAGGCAGCTATCTGGAAAGCCATTCGGGAAGCTGCGGCCGAAAAAAAGGCCCCCTTTCTGATCTATCAAGAAAGCAACATTATTGTTCGGGGACTGCGTGATTATTTCCGTGGCGATATCGGAGAGATCATCGCTGACGAGCCATCGACTCATCAGCAAGCTGCTGATTTCATCAAGCTTTACATGCCTCAGAACGAGCGCAAGCTTAAGCTTTATCAAGACGACGTTCCACTATTCAACCGCTATCAGGTCGAATCCCAAATTGAGTCTGCTTTTCGTCGCGAAGTCCGGCTACCGTCTGGTGGAGCACTGGTCATCGACCACACTGAAGCTCTTATCTCCATCGATATAAATTCTGCGAAGGCGACTAAGGGTCACGACATCGAAGAAACCGCCACCAATACTAATTTGGAAGCGGCTGATGAAGTAGCACGGCAACTCCGTTTACGCGACCTAGGTGGTCTGGTCGTTATTGATTTCATAGACATGATGGCTTCAAAGCACCAACGTGCTGTCGAGAACCGACTGAGAGAAGCTCTGAAGCAAGATCGCGCTAGAGTTCAGATTGGCAGAATCTCCAAATTTGGCCTGCTTGAGATGTCACGTCAGCGTCTGCGCCCATCCTTGGGTGAGTCATCAGAAAACGTCTGCCCTCGCTGTCATGGTCATGGCACTATTCGCGGCATTGAGTCCACTGCACTTTCCATCCTTCGTCTGGTAGAAGAAGAAGCGATGAAGGACAACACCGGTCGTGTGCTTGCCGATGTGCCTATCGAGGTTGCCACGTACCTGCTTAACGAAAAGCGCCAGAACATTTCTGAAATTGAAGCAAGAAATTCAGTAACCCTGCTCATAGTTGCAAACGCCTCTATCGAAACGCCCAACTATACGATTGAGCGCATTCGCATGAGCGATTCCGATCATGAAGCTGCTGCAAAGAAAAGCTACGAGCTTGCTGCCGACAACTCTGAGACCTACTCTCCACAAGACGCAAAGGACGAGAAAAAATCAGAAACGGCGGCTGTTAGTCGAGTGACGCCTTTAGCGCCGGCGCCGACTCCCGCTCACCGTATGCCAGCTGCTGAAAACGCAGAAGCCACACAGAACACGGGCGGCTTTAGAAGAATTATCGGTGCTGTCACGTCACTGTTTGGCGCAGGCAGTTCAACCGCGGCCACAGAAACAACGGCAGTAGCAGCACCTGAATCTCGAAAGAATTCCAGAAATCAAAGTTCTGGTGACGGTTCTCGAAACCAGAATCGAAACAAGCGATCAGGTAATCGTAACAACCGAAATAGAAACAATAAGCAAGACTCGGATAAGAACGAGAGTTCAGCTGAGTCACGCCAAAACGGTCGTAAAAACCAGAAGCGCGGCAAAGCAAACGATAAAACCGAAGCCAAAGGCGATCGTAAGCCGAATCGAAATAACAACAAATCGACCGGAGACGACACTGAGATCCAGAAGGACGAGGCGACGGCAAGCAACAATCGTTCATCTCGCTCAAGAGGCCGTGGACGTGGACGTGGCAAAGATAAAGCCGCAACAACGACTGAAACAAACACAGAGACAAACGCCAACCTAGCTGAAGATCAGCCGGATGCGAATGTCAGCGCTGAGAACGTAGACAACGTCGCTCAGTCCGACAACGATGCTTCTGCAGATGCTAATCGCGAAGACGGCAATAAGCGCCGCGGCCGACGCGGTGGCAGACGTCGTGGTGGTCGAGGTCGTGGCCGTAACAGTGAAAAGTCAGCGGAAGCCACCAGTGATTCTACTGAGGCTCCAGATAATAACGATGCATCCAGTGCTGCAGAGCCTACATCGACAACCCCTGCTACCACAGCAGTAGCCGCTGCGGCGACCTCCGTTGCAACATCATCAGCAACTGACACACAAGCGAAAACTGATACCCAGGCAGACAACAAAACCGACGCTTCTAAAGCGAGTTCTGCAGCCTCTGTTGACGCGTCCAGCAGTTCTGCACCCTCTTCAGCTATAGCAGCCTCTCCTACCCCAGCTTCTGCGCCATCGGCGAAAGCTGATACGAGTGACAACGTATCAGAGGGCAAGGCAACGACAAAAGCACCGGCTCCAAGCACGGATAGCCCGGCACCAACTGAAGCCAGTGGCGAAGAATCAGACTCTGCTCAAAAGTCGAAAAGACGTGGTGGCGGCAGAAGACGTGAACGCGTCAACAATAAAAAAGCTGCGGCCGCACAAGCGACAAGCGATACGGATGCAACGGCTCAATCCACATCGGATTCAGCGTCGAGTGCTGAGACAACCAAGGTTAAAACTCCGGCCTCAGCGGCGGCACCAGCAACATCCTCGGCGGAGACACAAGCGAAACCGGATCAAGCTAAGGCGGCAAAGCCAGCTCCAGTAAATACTCCTGCAGCGACATCAGCGCCTAAGAAACCAGCTCAGGAAGCATCAGCTAGCACGGCCAAAGTTGCTGAAGATAGCAAAGTGTCCCAAAGACAGCCAAGCGAACTAAAAAGCACTGTTCGCTCTCTGGCTAATAAGGATGAGAAGCCTGCCGGCGGTGGATTATCCTTCGCGTCCAAGAAAGTAGCGGACGTCGAATCTCCAGCGACCGCCAAGAAAGCTGACGCTAAATCGCCAGCAGCCTCGCAGACAGAAAAGGTAGACGATTAAGTCTTAAGCCAACGGCTGTAGATTTAAGTCAAGCAGACCAACCGGACAGATTATTCTGTCCGGTTTTCATCTAATCCCGCGGGTGACCGGAAGGATTAGTGAACTGATCATTCAACGATTCAACAAATGAAGACGCGTGTTCGATAACCTCGTCGATTGTCTTTTGCGAACGTTTATTCCAACCCGCAGGCGTTCGTTTAAATATAGAACGATAAAAGCGTGTATTACGTTTGAACGCGTTGGTATAGGGCTCATCTTCAGCGTGTTTCATTCTGCTTAGCATGAATCCGGCAACAGCCTTACGTATCGAAAAATGTACAACGGCGACTACAATGATGACAGCCACAAAGGTTATTAGCATCAAGGTTGGATCGGTTAATGCCCCAAGAATAAACGTAAACAAACCACCGATAGCACCTATAAAAATAGCGCCGAAAAATACGATGGCCGCAAGTAGACCTAACACTATCGCATCAAATTTTAATACTCGAGCCGCCCATGTCTTCTGCAATCTGCTGATGGCAGGCATTGCTTTATCTCGCAACGCGTAGGCTTCTTTTTCCATCGAACCGACAATTCGATAAGAGCGTTCAACTTCTACCTGACGTATTCGTTCTTCAATCTCGCTAACGTCGCTGTCGCGTTTCGTTTCGAATCTTTCACGGGTCGCTTCATTTTCGATCGGCAGCGCTCTTTCCTTGTTGTAGATGGTGTAAAACCGGCCCGCAGTCAACCCTTTCTGCGACAAGGCACGCTGCCATGCACCCACTATCTCTTCTGTATTGTCTTCTCTGGCAGCCGTATCAATCTGATTCAAAATGAACAGAAATTTGTTGCTGTCATTTCTACCAATCGTATTTTCCACCAGATGAGTTAAGGTATCTTGCATTGCACCTGGTTCGGGATGCCTCGCATCAAAAAACACCAACACCAAATCAGAGATATCCATGATGTGATTGGTCAACTTCAACGTAGAGGTGCGTTGAGCGTCCGCATCAAAACCGGGAGAATCGATAAGTATCTTTCCTCTGACCGCTTCTGAATCCGTCACTTTCAATTGCAGATAGGCGTCTATTCGCCTGCCCTCACCTTCAGTGACTTTCTCAATCTCGTCACTGATACGATAAAACGGGAAGCGCATATCCGCATCCAGGGCCAATCCCGGCAACACCCTACCCGCGTTTTCTTTGCCGTAACAGAGAACCGTGAATTTATCGTCAACCGCCTGGTTGCCGGTTTTCTGCAAATCAGCCCCGAGGTAGCTGTTGATGAAAGAGGATTTGCCCGCCGAGAAAACGCCGAGAATAGACACCAGGGGCCACCAAGAGATTTTCATGGCGTAAGACTCGTCAGTACCGATCAGCCCCGTCTTGTAGCCTATGGTGTCGAGCTTTCTGAATCCATCTATCGCATTGATAAGAACCGGATTCTCGCGCTCCAAGTGACTCTTTAGACTCTCGAAACGTTTAACAATCGATTGATCGGCTTGGGCCATATTGGGTTGAAAACTCCTAAACTATTGAAACAGTTATGAATAAGACTGCCTTTGGGACCGTCTCACCAGATGTATCGGAGACACCGCTGGTACAAAAGTATATCTGCTGAGGACCCTCACACTGCCTGTAAAGTGTGTTTAGATGTTGTCCCGTGCGCACTCCGCAATCAACGAGAGAGACGACATGTGGTTTTGGATATTACTCATATTGGCTATCGCCATATTCTTCCTATGGAAGACATTCTCAGGTAATTCAGCAACAGACACCTCCGTTAACTCCTCAGCAGGCTCCGCCGGGGACATTTTAGACGACGCTGCGGGTACCGCTGGCACAACAGCTGTTACTGCCGGTGATAGCGTTTCAGCACCCTCTGAAAATGTGGATACCGGTGATGTAAAACAAGATATTCGG
>CAZCKD010000178.1:0-7426 GCA_964498925.1 uncultured Granulosicoccaceae bacterium | reverse complement strand
CGTGACAGGCCGGTATTCTAACCAACTGAACTACCGCTCCAATTTTGGTGGGTGATAACGGGATCGAACCGCTGACCCTCGCCTTGTAAGGGCGATGCTCTACCAGCTGAGCTAATCACCCAAGCCCATTAGTTTACCGCATCTTTTAATGCTTTGCCAGCTTTAAAGCTAGGAACATTTGACGCCGCAATTTGTAGTGGCTCACCCGTACGAGGATTACGACCCGTACGCGCTTCACGTTTACGAACAAGGAATGTGCCAAAACCGACTAGCGTTACTTGCTCGCCGTCTTTCATGGCTTCGGTTACAGCTTCCAAGACAGCATCGACCGCACTGGCTGCATCTGCTTTGGACATATCGCCTTTAGCAGCAACCGCATCAACAAACTCACCTTTATTCATAAAAAGCTATCCCCGTTAATATTAATTTTATAAGTAGCGAAACAAATTTCGAGATTAATCACTTTCGCCAATCAGCCGAATGATACGCGAAAAATCCCTAAAAACCCACCTAACAAAGGGTTTTAAGAAGAATCTAACCGATTAGTTTTATAGATGAAACTATATTGCTCAGCGTATCGATAGATCGTCTACCCGAATGCAAACATCTTTGTCGACAATCTATTAATGATGTACTTGTTATAGTCGATAAAAATCTACTAATGTGTTTGAACCGATCTAGATTCGCCATCTGAACGGTCATCTTTGCCAGATACTGGGTCTTTTAGCTTTTCTCCATCTGGACCCGGAACACTAGCCAAAGCAATATCAAGAACCTCGTCAATCCACTGAACAGGACGAATATCCAGTCCGGATTTGATCTCATCCGGTATTTCAGATAAGTCTTTTTCATTTTCGGACGGAATCACGACGGTGTCGATCCCCCCTCTTTGGGCTGCTAGTAGCTTTTCTTTTAACCCTCCGATAGGTAGCACTTCACCACGAAGAGTAATCTCCCCGGTCATCGCAACATTAGCCCTTACAGGTACCCGCGTCAGACAAGAAACGATTCCCGTGCACATACCAACCCCTGCACTCGGCCCATCTTTGGGCGTCGCTCCTTCCGGCACGTGTAAATGGATATCCAACTTCTCATGGAAATCGGTATCGATACCCAAAGACTCAGCGCGACTACGCACTACCATCATCGCAGCAGTAATAGATTCCTGCATAACATCGCCTAATTGACCCGTAGAACTGAGTTTGCCTTTACCAGGTACAACGGCAGATTCTATGGTTAACAATTCACCACCCACCGAGGTCCATGCTAGGCCGGTAACCTGACCAATTTTGTTTTCTTTTTCCGCTTGCCCATGTCGATGCCTAGGAACACCCAGATACTCATCAATATTCTCCGCCGTCACGGAGATTAACTGCCCTTTGCTATTGTCCGAGTCGCTATCAGTATTAGAACCAGCTTCAGATTCCAATTCAAAAACTTTGCGAACAACCTTTCTACAAATTTTCGATACTTCGCGCTCCAGATTACGAACACCGGCTTCACGGGTATAACTGCGGATGATTTCCATGATGGCATCGTCCGACACGGAAAGCTCTGAACTATCCAGGCCGTTATCTTCCATTTTTCTAGGCAGTAGGTAACGTTCTGCAATATTGAATTTTTCCATTTCGGTATAGCCAGGAATACGAATGACTTCCATTCGATCCAGCAGTGGCTCCGGAATGTTCATTGTGTTTGCTGTTGCCACAAACATCACATCCGACAAATCATATTCAACCTCAAGATAGTGATCGGTGAACGTGTGATTTTGCTCAGGATCCAGCACCTCAAGCAACGCGGACGAAGGATCGCCTCTAAAGTCAGTCGACATTTTGTCAATTTCATCTAAAAGGATCAGCGGATTCCGACGTTTTACTTTGGCTAGATTTTGAACGATCTTGCCAGGCATCGAACCAATGTAGGTTCGTCTATGACCACGAATCTCGGCTTCATCTCTAACGCCACCCAAAGCCATGCGACTGAATTTACGACCAGTGGCTCGTGCGATAGATTTACCTAAAGAAGTTTTACCTACACCTGGAGGACCTACGAGACATAAGATAGGACCTTTGGCGTGCCCTACTCTCTTTTGCACCGCTAAGTATTCCAGAATTCGCTCTTTAACTTTTTCAAGACCATAGTGATCATGCTCAAGCGTTGCTTCCGCTTCAGCCAGCGTTTTCTTTAGTTTAGATTTTTTCTTCCAAGGCAGACCTACCAAGGTATCGATGTAGTTGCGAACCACCGTAGCCTCTGCAGACATCGGTGACATCATTTTTAATTTATTGAGTTCAGCAGTGGCTTTTTTCTTAGCCTCTTTAGATAAGCCGCCTTTGGATATCTTCTTCGCTATCTCTTCGTTTTCGTTAGGGACATCGTCAAGTTCACCCAACTCTTTTTGAATGGCTTTCATTTGCTCATTCAAGTAATACTCGCGCTGACTCTTTTCCATCTGCTGTTTAACACGACCTCGAATACGCTTTTCTACCTGCAGCATATCCAACTCGGATTCCATCAAATTAAGCAGATGCTCAAGACGCTTTGTCGGTTCGAACAATTCAAGGATGGCTTGCTTTTCTTCAACCCGAAGTGACATCTGTGCAGCGATCATATCTGCCAGACGATCAGCATCGTCAACTCCCGTTAACGAGCTCAGGATTTCAGGAGGTACTTTTTTGTTCATCTTGACGTACTGATCGAACATGTTGGTTACTGAACGAACCAGAACGTCCAATTCTTTTCCATCGGAGTCTTCATCGATTTCAACTGGCGTGATTTCAGGGAAACTGTAGTTAGCAATGAAATATCCGTCTTCAGCAGTTTCAACCTGGTCAATGACAGCACGTTGCAGCCCCTCAACCAAAACTTTTATGGTGCCATCAGGTAATTTAAGCAACTGCAGAATTGTTGCAATGGTGCCGACTCGATGGATGTCTTCGTCAGTCGGATCATCGACAGAGGCGCTAGTCTGTGCAGCGAGCATGATGCGCTTGTCTTTAGACATGGCGGCATCGAGCGCATCGATAGACTTTTCCCTACCAACAAAAAGGGGTATCACCATGTGCGGATATACCACTACATCGCGTAGGGGTAAAACAGGCAGTGGATTACTGGCAACTACTTCGTTCGCTTGTTCGCTATCAGTCACTGAGTGTGAATCTCCAATAAATGTGCATTCGACCCATATTTGTCGAGCATACACGACAAGGTGCGCCCCACTGGAGAAATTTCAAGCGTATAACCTGAAGGATTTTATAAAGCTGCGCATCTAACGAGATAAAGCGCATGAGAAAGGGCTAGTTCACCCTCATTTCGAACAGCCGGACACAAAAAAGCCGGCACTAAGGCCGGCTTTTTTACATCGAAAGTAACCCTTTCGATAAACAGACTCAGATCAAATTAATCGTCTGATGCTGCCTTCTTATACTTTTCTTCTTCCATGGTCTTTTCCTGACCTTCCAGAAGTAGGTACGGTTTTGCCTCGCCTCGTACCACTGCTGCATCGAGGATGACCTTCTTAACATTCTCGATTCGCGGCAACTCGTACATGGTGTCGAGTAGTACGTTTTCCAGGATGGTACGCAATCCACGAGCACCCGTCTTTCGTTCCAGTGAGTTCTGCGCCACTGCATGCAGAGCATCTTTGCGGAACTCGATATCAACTTCTTCCAATGCCAACAGTTTCTGGTACTGCTTAGTAATGGCATTTTTTGGTTCAACAAGGATGCGCACTAAGGCTTCTTCGTCGAGCTCTTCAAGCGTCGCTACGACGGGTAGACGACCAACAAACTCTGGAATCAAACCGAAAGAGATAAGATCTTGCGCTTCGCAGTCCATCAACATCTGACCGATATTGCTGGCATCGTCCTTAGACTTAACTTCGGCACCAAAACCAATACCGCCTTTGTCGCTGCGATTTTGAATAATTTTTTCGAGCCCGGCAAAGGCACCGCCACAGATAAACAGGATGTTAGACGTGTCTACCTGCAAAAATTCCTGTTGCGGATGCTTTCGTCCACCTTGTGGAGGCACTGATGCAATTGTTCCTTCGATAAGCTTCAACAGTGCCTGCTGAACACCCTCACCGGATACATCACGAGTGATTGACGGGTTATCGGACTTTCGAGAAATCTTATCGATCTCATCGATGTAAACAATACCAGTCTGCGCCTTCTCAACATCGTAGTCGCACTTTTGCAGAAGCTTTTGAATGATGTTTTCAACATCTTCACCGACATAACCTGCTTCGGTTAATGTTGTGGCATCTGCGATCGTGAAAGGAACATTCAACGTACGAGCTAATGTTTCAGCCAACAACGTCTTACCTGAACCGGTAGGACCGATAAGCAAAATGTTGCTCTTTGCTAGCTCAACGTCACCCTTCTTGTCTTTGTACTCAAGCCGTTTGTAGTGGTTATAGACCGCTACTGACAAAATACGTTTTGCCTTGGCTTGACCAATGACATATTGATCGAGCAGTTCGTTGATTTCATGCGGCTTAGGCAGCGAACTATCTTCGTCAGTTGCCTGCTCCTGCATCTCTTCTGTAATGATGTCATTACAAAGATCGACGCACTCGTCGCATATAAAAACCGAAGGACCCGCAATAAGCTTACGTACCTCATGCTGGCTCTTTCCACAAAAAGAACAATACAGCAGTTTGCCGTCGTCTTTTTTGTCTTCCTGGTCACTCATTATTCACAAACCTCTGGCTTCGCAACACATTGCCGTGTTTCCCGTTAAGATTCAAGCAGCAAAATGTTGCCTGAATCAGGGTTGCTGTTTTGATCACAGTCTAGACGGAACGTATGTCCGTCTAATACTAATCCAACTGTAATCGTAACTAGTCTTCAGAGTCCGACTTATCTCCGCTGGTCGCTACGTCAACTTCCTCGTCACGTGTTTGCACGATTCGGTCAACGAGACCATACTCAACAGCATCTTCTGCTGTCAGAAAATTGTCACGCTCTGTATCTTCTTTTACTTTTTCAACACTCTGACCGCTATGTTGAGCCATCAGCTTGTTCATTCTTTCTTTTATCGACAGAATTTCCCGAGCATGAATATCAATATCCGTGGCCTGTCCCTGAAAACCGGCCGAAGGTTGGTGAATCATTACACGAGAGTTAGGTAAAATGAAGCGTTTGCCAGGTTCACCGGCATTTAGTAGGAAAGCACCCATACTGGCGGCTTGCCCGATACATAACGTGCTGACGTTAGGTTTGATGAATTGCATTGTGTCGTAAATCGCCATTCCAGCCGTCACCGACCCTCCTGGCGAGTTAATGTAGAGCGAAATGTCCTTATCGGGGTTATCTGACTCGAGAAATAGTAACTGCGCCACAATTAGGTTGGCCATGTAGTCTTCTACCTGACCCACCATGAATATCACGCGTTCTTTTAAAAGACGCGAATAGATATCGTATGAACGCTCTCCCCGGGAAGATTGCTCCACAACCATGGGAACCAATCCGCCTGCGGCAGATGGATCGCCAGCGCCGTGTGCTGAGTTGCCGTAAGCGCCTGGCAGTGAGCCGGTAAAACCCCAAGTAGGACCTGAATTCATTATTAGCTGTTCTCGCTCTCTGTCGCAGCCTCAGGCTCCGACGGGTTCATGATGTCTGTAAATGTAGTCGGTTCATCGCTAACTGTCGCTGCATCTAGAACCGATGTAGTAACAGCATCTTCAAGAACCAGGCCTTCAATGTTCTTCAACATCTCCGGGTTACCGTAATAATAGTCAATGACTTGCTGAGGATCTTGATAAGAAGACGCCATTTGCTCCACTTGTGTTCTGACAGCGGCAGCATCAGCCTTAATTTCGTTCCTCTGGATTATCTCGGCAACAACCAGGCCAAGCTGAACACGACGAGTTGCCTGCTCAGTGAACAATTCGTCTGCCAACATGGAAGAATCTGATTCAGCAGGCATTTGCTGCATCAGCTGCTCACGCTGCCTGACGATTTCCTCGGAGACCAAAGAAGAAGGCACTTCAATGGGATTTAGCTCTACCAAACCATCCATAACCTGCGTTTTGATTTGGTTTTCGACCCGGCCTTTGAGCTCGCGTTCCATATTTTTGCGAATATCGGCACGAAGGCTCTCAATGGTGCCATCTTCGATGCCGAACGTTTTAATGAGGTCTTCAGTGAGTTCAGGCAAATGCGATTCCTTCACTTCATGGACCGTAATATCGAACTCAGCTTCTTTGCCCGCCAGATTTTCGGCTTGATACTCTTCTGGGAAAGTAACTTTGATGGTTTTCTCATCGCCTGCTTTCAGGCCAAGTAACTGCGATTCAAAACCCGGAATCATGGAATCGCTACCCAGTACTAACGGTGCTTTCTCCGCCTTGCCGCCGTCAAACTCTTCGCCATCTAGACGACCCACGAAATCAATGACGATTTGATCGTCATTTTTTGACTCGCGTTCGACCGTGGCAAATTCGGTGCGCTGCTTACGAAGATTCTCCAGCATTTCATCAATATCGGTCTCTTCGACAGATACCACAGGGCGAGTAACCTTGATGTTGTCGTTAAAAACGGGATCGAAGTCTGGATAAACCTCAAACGTGGCAATAAAGCTGAACCCTGCCTCACTGTCATCTTCAGAATTTTCAGCAGGCACGATATTCGGTTGTCCGGCAGGACGTAAATTTTCCTGCTGCACGGCATCGAAATAGGATCTATTGATGAGGCTACCAAGCACCTCGCCCCGAACTTGTGGCTCAAAACGCTTCTTAACGACTTTAAAGGGGACCTTTCCAGGGCGAAAACCATTCATCTTGGTGGTTTTGCTCAGGCTCTGAAGTCGCTCCATAACGGCGCTATCGATATCTTCAGCAGGCAGAGCAACGGTCATACGGCGCTCTAGGCCCTGGGTAGTTTCTACGGATACTTGCATGATTGCCTCTATTAACCACGATGTTACCGTGGCCCCTTGGGCCGTTCATCGGGTCAGGTGATGTGCCGGACACGGCACGTAAACTGGTGCGAAAGGGGAGACTCGAACTCCCACGTCAAAGACACTGGTACCTAAAACCAGCGCGTCTACCAATTCCGCCACTCTCGCAAAATACTTCTAACTCGCCAATTATAGCGAAATCCCGACAACAATGACGAGACAATCTGAGCAGGATTTGCTCCGCACTCAAACTAAGGTGGGGTGAACGACGGGATTTGAACCCGCGACCACAGGAATCACAATCCTGCGCTCTACCAACTGAGCTACGCTCACCACAAATTCTTAGCTATTGTAATACTTACTACGTCCTCGATGGCAAAACCGTAACCGGTTTTCCCGCTCCCTACGATAGCAGTCTAAATGCCGTACCAATCCCGACGTGGACATCAGTTTTCATTGCGAAAACGGATGGCGCGCCCGGCAGGATTCGAACCTGCTACCCTCGGCTTAGAAGGCCGATGCT
>CAZCKD010000177.1:0-7464 GCA_964498925.1 uncultured Granulosicoccaceae bacterium | reverse complement strand
GCCATTTTCATTTGGAGCAACAACGAAGCTTATGCCTCAGTTCTGCCCAGTAGCGAGTGGTTGAGTATTACGCTACTTGTCATCTCATTACTAGGTGGCTTGTCATTGATGACAGGCTTCCAAGTGACGAGTACTGGCTGGGTGTTAGCAGTATTGACGGTATTACATTTGGTGTTAGTCGCCTTCCCCGATACTGCGAATTCGCAAATCGGCATTATCAATTTGCTTTTCCATTTACTAGTTATCGCAGCTGTTATTTCTTTGCGGCTCATCCGTTTTGGCTCGGATTTAGAAGTCGAGCATATTCTTTCATTAGATAAGAAAAATGTAGTTGTCGTCGGTGGTGGCTTCGCAGGCACCCAGCTTGTTAAAAAGCTTGAACGTAAGCTATCGGATGATTGGCAGGTGGTTTTGATCAGCGAAGAAAACTACACGACGTTTAATCCAATGCTGGCAGAAGTGGTTGGAGCCAGCGTACTCCCCAGCCATGTAATTGCGCCTATTCGTCGCATGGTACGAAAAACACGTTTCATATCTGCGCGAGCTACAAGTGTCGATAACGAGTCAAAAACAGTTCATTTTGAGGGTGAAGACAGGAACGGTAGTATTCAGTTTGAACACCTCGTATTGGCCTTTGGTTCTCGCGCTAATCTTGCCATGATCCCCGGCATGGCTGAACATGCCATGCCTTTCAAATTACTTGGTGATGCGTTGCGTTTACGTAATCGTGTCATCGAGCAAATGGAAAAGGCTGATCTGGAGGAGGACGCCGAGAAGAGACAATGGCTGGGGCATTTTATTGTCATCGGTGGAGGCTTTAGTGGTGTCGAAGTAGCCGGAGCTATTCAGGATTTCATACTGTCATCCCATAAACACTACCCACGGCTTAATGACAGCGATCTGAATGTCAGCATGATTCATCGTGGCGAGCTTCCCTTGCCGGAATTGAATGCTGATTTGGGTAAGCGCACACTCGATCACATGGAAAAGCGTGGCGTGAAAATATTGCTTAAAACAGGTGTAAGCGAAGTAGACGAGCAGGGTGTGATTATAAAAGCTGATGAGCGTCTGAATGCTGGTACCGTTATTTGCACCATCGGTACTAAACCCAATCCGCTGATTGAACAGATGGACATACCCACCGATAGAGGGCGCATAGTGGTCGATGCAGATATGTCGGTCAGTGGATCCGACAACATTTGGGCTATAGGCGATTGTGCATTAGTACCGAACGCACACGATGGAGAGCTTTCACCGCCTACGGCGCAATTTGCTATTAGAGAAGGAATTCAACTAGCTGATAACATTGCTCGTTCTGTTTCGGAAAAGGAAACAAAGCCGTTTAATTACCAGTCGAAAGGTTCCATGGCCACGATTGGACATTTAAATGGTGTTGCCGAAGTGTTCAATAAAATAAATCTGGGTGGATTTTCTGGTTGGCTTCTATGGCGTGCATTTTATCTATCGCTCATGCCAACTTTTGCAAAGAAGACCCGGATCTTTTTCGAATGGACTTGGAGTATGTTGTTTTCGGCCGATATCATTAACTTGCGCTTTACGACCACGGAGAAAGCGGACGTATCGCGTCTTGGTACAAGCGAAGAAAATATCTCGCAAAGATAACAGCCATAAAAGGTGAACAGATCATTCAAGTGCATCTAGCATGTATGCGTGCAAGTTAGGTGGTGTATACCGTCTAACCAAGCTTTCTTTACGCTTTACCAATTACGACCATATTCCTTCTGTATCCCCATATAATGATTTGCAACTAAGCATGTAAAGAGGAGACCGATGAGTTTGCGTGGAAAAGATCTACTGCACGATCCGCTAAAAAACAGAGGTACAGCATTTACAGCGGCGGAGCGTGATGAACTGGGTCTGCGCGGTTTGTTACCTCCTGGCGAGGAAACACTGGATCAGCAGGTTGAGCGTGTTCGTCTGAACTGCGAGCAGAAATCGTCCAATCTTGAACGCTATATTTTCCTGATGGCGTTGCAGGACCAGAACGAAACGCTGTTCTACCGTACATTATTAACGGATATGCCCGGGTATATGCCCATTATCTACACGCCCACAGTAGGTGAGGCAGCGATGAACTATGGGACGATTTTTCGTCGTCCCAGAGGGCTTTATATTACGCCAGCTGACATGGGCAGTGTTCGTGAGGTTCTGGGCAATTGGACTGGCGAGGCACCCAGAGTAATCGTTGCAACAGATGGTGAAAGAATCCTAGGTTTGGGCGACTTAGGCGCAAACGGTATGTCCATTTCGGTGGGAAAGCTTGCTTTATACACAGCAGCCGGCGGTATTCACCCTTCCACAACTTTACCAATTGTTATAGATGTAGGCACCAATACCGAGCGATTGGCTACAAATGCACATTATCTTGGCCTCCGCCAACCGCGTTTAACTGGCCAACCGTATCAGGATTTATTAGATGAGTTTGTTGATGCGGTGGCTGATGTATTTCCGGATGCCATGTTGCAATTCGAGGATTTCCAAACAGACAACGCTATAGCTTTGCTTGAACGTTATAGAGACAAAATGGCGTTTTTCAATGATGATATACAAGGGACAGCTGCAGTTGCGCTAGCCGGAATTCTTGGCGCTTTGCGAATTAGTCAGGGCAAATTAGATCAGCAGAAGATCCTATTGGTCGGCGCTGGCTCCGCCAATATGGGTATCGCCGATCTCATTGTTAAAGCGCTTATGGATACTGGGTTAACGATTGATCAAGCTCGCCAGCGTTTGTGGGTAATGGATAGTAAAGGGCTTATAGTCAAGGGACGTGATCGGGTAAAACCACATGCGCAAATCTATGCGCATGAGCATGCTGGAGCTGCAACAATCACTGAAGCTGTTAATGTCTTGAAGCCCACCATTCTCATCGGTGCGACTGGTCAGACGGGCATCTTTGATCAGTCAGTCGTGCAGAGAATGAACGCAGTGAACGATCATCCGGTAATCTTTGCACTGTCCAATCCTACTTCTCGATCGGAAGCAACTGCCAATGATGTTTATCAGTGGAGCAACGGTGACGCCATTTTTGCCAGTGGCAGTCCTTTTGATCCGGTAGAGATAGATGGTAAAACCCACGTTCCGGGTCAATCAAACAATGCGTATATTTTCCCTGGCATCGGATTGGGCGTTACAAGCTGCAAAGTTAACCGTGTGACTGACAGTATGTTCCTAGCAGCTGCAAGAGCAGTTGCAGACGGTGTATCCCAGCAAGCGCTTGACCAAGGGCTGGTGTTTCCAGCCTTGGATAATATTCGTGACGTGTCTCTGGATATAGCGACGTCTATCGCCGAAATAGCATTTAACGAAGGGTTGTCTAGTATTGAACGTCCGACGGATCTAACAGCCCATATTGCAGAACGTATGTATTCGCCGGACTACTAGCTTTTTGGCTCATCGCATTCCGTATAAGCTTCCTACAAAACGTCTGATTTTGTGCTTTAAGAATAGTCGGGCGATTCAAACGCTTGTTGCTGCTGACCTTCGACAATAGGTATTAAGAAAATCTCGACTCGTCGATTCGATCGACGACCATCAGCGGTATCGTTGGAGGCGCGAGGCTCGAATTCGCCGCGACCTTCCACGCTGACTCGTCTTTGGTCAAGCCCTTGATCGCGTGCATAGCGAGCCACAGATGATGCTCGCTGGCGAGAAAGATTTTGATTAAATTCTTCTGAGCCGGAGCTGTCCGTGTGCCCGATAACGTGCACGGCGGTTTTATCGTATTTTTGCACGAGGGAGGCAAGGCGATCTAAGGCTGGCAGGAAGCCGGGCTTGAGTGCGCTGCTGTTGACGTCGAAAGAGGCCGTATTGCTGAGACTAACCTGCAGAGTCTCATCTTCAAGACGTTGAATTTCGATTTGTTCAGCAGCAATTTCAGCGGCCAGCTGCTCTTCCAGCTCACGCTGCTGCCTATCCTGATAGTTGCCTACGGCTCCACCGACAAGCGCACCTGCAATGGCACCGACAAGAGCATCTTTGCTATCGCCGGTTACAGCGCCAGCTACAGCGCCCAGAACCCCGCCGAGGAGTGCCCCTCTTTGAGTTTTGGACTGGTCATCAGTGGCACAGGCCGATACGGAGAGTGCGGCAGCAATTGCCAGTGCCATGCCAGTTCGTTTCAGGCTTGTTGGCTTTTTTAAAGACGGGATCGATGCGACTGACTGGCGTGCATCGCCGTTCTGACTGTTTGAAAGATTGCTCATAGTGTTTCTCCGGTTTTACTTACTAGCCGTGAATAGGGTATAGAGCCATTGTAGTCGCGGTCATGAAGAAATTCCCTGCGAGCAGGGGTCTCATAATGTATTTTGTAATGTTCTTGCGAAGACCCTAATCGCAGGGAAAAATACGATATGGCACTTGGAGCGCGGAATTGCAGGTTTGTTCCAGAGAGTAAAAAACGTACGGCACTGAGAATACTATGTGTTTTTTGCAACGTTGGGAATGTCAGCCTTGCTGGCGACATCGGCAGCCGCATTTAATCGGGGTTTGGGCCTGTTAACGGCGTCTATTGATCAACCCGTAGAATCAAAATAGTTATACAGTTAGTCCGAAGAAAATGAGAGAAAAGCGATGAGTAGACTTGAGACACCGCTATACGAAAGCATGTCGCCGGATCAACAAAAAGTTCATGAGGAAATTGTTTCAGGTCCTCGCGGTGCTGTGCAGGGGCCACTAGGAGTCTGGTTGTGGAGGGCTGAGCTGGCATCGCGTGCTCAAACTCTAGGCCGATATTGCCGCTATGACAGCTCTTTGCCGCCTCGGTTATCAGAACTCGCAATCCTAGTAACAGCTCGGCATTGGTCTGCAGAGTTTGAATGGCAAAGTCATAAGCAACCAGCGTTAGATGCTGGGTTGGATCCCGCTATTGTTGAAGCGATTAGAAAAGGAGAAAAACCCGATTTTGATTCTACTTCTGAGCAGATCGTTTATGAATTTTCAACCGAGCTTCAGAATCATAAAAAAGTATCGGATTCTACCTATAACACGGCAGTCAAAGAATTGGGCAAGGAGGCGGTGGTCGACTTAGTCGGTGTGCTTGGTTACTACGCATTGATCTCCATGACCATAAATGCGTTTGAGGTTGATGCTGTTGGTGAGCATGAGCTGACCTAAAGCGCACGTGCGTTTAATGAGCTTACTTTTTAGACGAAAAAATCAAAAAGGGAACGCATAGACTTTGCGTTCCCTTTCTTATATCAATGCTAAAGCTATTCTGCAGGTAGTCCGGTAGCGAATCCAACGCCACCAAACACGAGTATGTTGGCGGTGAACTCACACTCTGAACAGAATTCAGGCGTGTTTTGCCGTGTCACTGCCAATCTTGCATTTGTACCCATGACGAAGTGGGCGTCTGCAGTTTCGGCATATTCCAGCACGTTGGATTTTGGAGTTCGGAAATTCATGGTGAATGTTTTTCCGTACTTTTTCTCCCAACCTTTCATGATGGAGTGTTCGCCAGTATCCTCATAGCCAGCGATTATCAAACCAGCTTCAGGGTCTCCAACAGCCGCTAGAATTTCCTCAGCTGTCGTTAATTTCATATCTGGATTGTTAAAAGGCGTTCTTGTTCGGACAACCGACATATTCAGCGGATAGTACGCTGGTGACATGTACGAAATTTCTTTTCTACGTGCGTTAATAGCATAAGCGCCACCTATGATGTCGTAACAGTTAGCGGCAGAGCCTGTATCAAGTGTTGCGCAATTATGATCAGCATCGGTAGCCAACCATTTGTACATATCGTTGTTTCCGACAGCACTGGTATATTCTATCCAGTCGAGTTCTATGTTCTTGTTGTAGTGCGCATTGAGTTTCTCCTGGATGATGTCCCAGTATTCGACCGATAAGCCCACAGGATCATCGCCATCACCCGGTACAGACCATGGAGCACCAACTGCTATCCAACCTAATCGCAATGATTCGTTTTCAAGTACCCGATGTAATAGTGTTCCTTCTTCAACAGTTTCCGGATACTTATAGTCAGTTGAATTTACCAATGACTTATCGTTTTCGAAATCGGGTGCAGGCATGCCGTAGTTAGCCAGTACATCTAGATAACGTGGGTCTTCAATCGCTTCACCCATTGCAGCTGTCATTGCCTGGTACAGTGATTCTGTGGCGAATACAGGTGACACGCATACTGTTGTAGCCGTCATAATTGCGGCCGCTATAGATTTTTTGAGCATAGTTATCTCCTCATATATTGAGACATTTCGAAGAACTGAAAATCACAGTCTTTACAAAAAAATCTAGAACGTTCTAAAAAATATTGAGCGAACATCAGACCTTTAAGACTGCAACGCAATTAATCGAAAACAATACATCCGCACGTATCAAGTGGTCCAGGGGCTTTGATGTATTTCTTTGGTGTGCGCCGGAATAAAATAACCGGTACGTTCGCCCCAAATTTAGTATGTACCTCGAAATATAAAATGCCTAATAATAAAATGTATATGCGGTTATCAGATATATTGCTATAGCTATATTCAAGTTAAAAAAAGGCCGAAACATGATGTTTCGGCCTTTATATAAACAAGATGAATTAAATTCTATCCAGCGTAAGTTCCACGCGCGGGGTAGTTGTTTTCTAAAGCATAACCGACCTTTGACAATAGGTTTTTCAAATCTGGACGTGCCCAAGGCATATTAGAAATATCAGCAAGATAAAGTTTTCCATCTGGTCGTATCCAGAAGAGGCCTGGTTCTGTGAAGATGTCAGCTTCTACATCTTTAAACGCTTGGGAAATCCATAAGCCCCAATTTTTTGCGTCTTCTACAGTGGCGCTATGGGCAAGACGCAAGTTGCCTATATCCCATTCAGCAGCTGCTTTTTCAGCTAGCTCAGGTCCGTTCATGGACGCAGCTACAACGGTAAAGCCGGCTGCTTCGTATTCACTGAGAATTGATGCTAAGCCACTTAGGTAGTTCTTGCATACAGGGCAATGGTAGCCTCTGTAAAACAAAACCATGGTGAAGTTTTCAGGCGATTCTGCGGCTAAGTCGAATGTGCCGCCGCCCACTAGCGGTAATTTCAAAGCGGGTGCCTGCGTATCCGGCGTTAATTTTTCGCTCATTTTCTTTCCTAGTTAGTCAATCTTTCAAGAATGATGGATAAAAGGTGTGCACGCCAGCAGAACTGAATGCCAGCTTTGTGGTGAAGTGTATTACAAGCTTACGTCTAGAACAAATTAGTAAAGATGATGCTCGCAATCAGATTTACTGTTGTCCAAAATTGCGTTCACTAAGGATTAATTTAGTAGGAAAACCTCGTGTTTTAGGGGCGGTAATTAGCCTTTGGTCTTAGCGGCGATTGTTGATGTTTCGTGTCATGATTGGTTCGGCGAGAGAATTACGGAATTACAATTTTTACCTCGCACCGACAGTTGCGTAAGACACTGGGATAATTAAGACGATGATGATTTTATGGGGGCGAAATACGTCCAT
>CAZCKD010000176.1:0-7476 GCA_964498925.1 uncultured Granulosicoccaceae bacterium | reverse complement strand
CTTAAAATCCCTCGGTAGCAATACCGTGCCGGTTCAAGTCCGGCCCCGGGCACCATATGAAGCTGGCAACTCAACCCAGTTGACGGGCAGGGAACATACTCAATCGAACAATTTTTAGGCAGCCTTTAAGCCTGTTGCGTCCATGGTAGCGGGCAGAGTGATTGTAAATTCTGCACCTTCACCAACGGTCGATGAAACGTCGATAGATCCGCCATGATCCTGAATGATACCGTAGGAAATGGAGAGACCTAAACCCGTTCCAACACCAACGTCTTTAGTCGTGAAGAATGGATCAAATATTTTTTCTAAATGTTTTTCACCGATGCCCACGCCATCATCCTTGATCGATATGTTGACCATGCCGTCAATCATCGAGGTTGATAGTGTAATTGTGCCTTGCGAACCTATGGCCTGACTAGCGTTGACGAGTAGGTTCAGTAGTACTTGATTCAGCTCACCTTGGTTTGCTAAAACAGTAGGTACAGCAGCAAAGTCGGTCACTATCTCGCACTCTTTGGTTAGATTATTTTTTACTATTTTTAAGGTTGATTCGAGACAGTCAACGACATTGCAAGGTGTCTTGATATCTCCATTGGTATGAGAAAATTCTTGCAGGCCTTTAACGATTTGTTTCACTCGTTCAGTTCCATCTAATGTATCGCTGATAAGTGAATTAATATCTTCGTTGATGAACTCAATATCTTCTTGCTCTTCCAATTCTTTAATTTTGTTCATGAGCAAGGTCAATTCGGAACTATCAACCGATCTACTGTTTTGAAACATTGCCAATAGTTCTTGGTAGACATTCACGTATTCTGACAGCGACTTCATATTGCTATGGATATAAGCAATAGGATTATTTATTTCATGAGCAATACCCGCTGACAACTGCCCCAAGGATGCCAGCTTTTCAGATTGCATTAATTTTGCTTGGGTGTCTTCTATGGTTTGATTCGCAGACTGAAGCTCTAATATTTGCGAATTTATTTTTTCAGTTCGCCGCTCCACATGCTCTTCTAGCGTTTGATTAAGCTCTATGAGCTCCGATTCAAACTTGTTTCTCGATGTTTGAACTTCTCTTAACGCATTGGACATGTGATTAAAGGCAAGCACTGCTTCGCCGATTTCGTCCTTACTTTTGACTTTGAGCTCTCGCGTATAGTCACCCTTTGAGATCGACTTAGCCGCTGCGCTTAAATCACTTAAATTTTGCGTTAAATAGTTTCCAAGCAACAGTGAAAACAGGGCAACCAAACTCATTTCTACAATCGCAATACTGGCGGTCAGTTGAGTTGCCTTTTCGATTTGGCTATTGATACTGCTGGTATGGATACCAAGTTCTACACGGGCGTACTCAATGCCACCTTCTGAGATCATGGCAGATGTATCAAAAATACCGTCATCAACCGCCTCTAGGTTTTTATCTTCAACAAATGACTGATTAGGATTTTCACCTGCTTCTGTGGTACTGAGAATAGAACCGCTAGTCTCTCTAATTCTCACGTATGCAATGTCTGGATTGCTGGCCAATTCCTGGCTAAACGTATCCAGGGATGCTAAATCATAGGAAAGTACTGGATCTTTAGCAGTAGAGGCGAACAGATTGACCGTAGTGGACGAGCGCTTTATTAGTTCTTGCTCCGCATTGTCGTGCATATACCCCATTACCGTCACTATGAGCAAAGCCAACAATACGGCTTCGATCATAGCTACGCCAATGATGGTTTTAAATCGGAGTGACATAATATAGTTATCTGAACTGAGAGATTAGAAATTAGTCATCCAATGCAGTAATTTTCAGCGTTCTAACATCATCCCAGTCTTTGTCGTTGGCGCTTTGAATTCCTTTGAAATTCAGGCTCCTCAGCAAATCAAGCCCCTGCTCAGAACTCTCGAGTCCGGCAAGCGCATTAGCTACCCGGTCGCGATCCTCGATGGACACTTCAGGATGTGCTGCAAACGCGTGTGGCGTAAAACCTTCAGACGTCCAAAATACACGTAGCTGATCTCGAATTTCCGGCGCTACATTATTAAAGGTCCTTACAATGCCACCACCCGCTGGCAAGAGACCTCTTGCCACGGACATGTAGACAGAATCGTGAGAAGACACGTACTTAGGTGTGAACTCAACATCGAGCCTATTCAATTCTGCCTGAGAAAGAAGGGTGGCTGCGAAAGCCGCTGGAGAAGGAAACGCCAGTGTTTTAGAATCAAGGTCAGCAAGCTCATTGAGTGTACTGTCCTTCTTAACTACGATAATGCCCTTTATTGCCTTGTTTCTCTGCTTTGCCATTGCAACGTAGCCAGGAGCTTTGTTATACACCGTAAAGTGGTACGGATTCATATAGGCGAAATCATATTCCCCATCAGCGAGTCTTTTTTCAAACGTCGGAATGTCCTTTGCGGTAGCAAATTTGATAGTGAGTCCAGTTTCTTCACTGAGTTGCTTCAATATAGGCCCCCAGAGCCGCGCAAGCTTTTTGGAAGATTGCTGTGGAACGATACCAAACGTGTACTCTTCAGCACTCGCCGCGTGGCTGGCGGTTAACCACATACTTGCAAGCAATATCAATAGGTACTTTTTCATAGCGTCTTTCCTTTAGCCTTACTGTTGGGGGCACAATTTCCGTGTGTTTTGAAATGAATCTTTTAACTGGCGAATTTATAAATAGATTGAGCACTCGATGACTTTTGCTCAGCAGGGTAGCGCTCGATAAGTTGTGTGTAATCAGCCGCAGGAACTGGAGGGCTAAAATAATAGCCCTGTATTACATCGCAGCCATAGGCTCTTAAGATGTTTAATTGCTTCTCTTCTTCAACGCCTTCGGCGACGATATGCACCCCTAGATCGTGGCCTAATTTAATTAGGTTTCGTACAAGATCGCGGCTCTCTCTCGAAGCCTGCATTGGGTGTATGAAAGATCGATCTATCTTCAAAGTATCAATCGGAAGGAGGCTCAAATGACTCAGTGAAGAGTATCCAGTTCCAAAATCATCGATTGACAACATCACACCAAGCTTTTTGATATCTTGTAGTACTTTCACTGTTTCATGCACGTTCATCATCATCAAACTTTCAGTGATTTCTAACTCAAACCTAGAGGCATCAATCTCGGTTCTTTCCAAGACCTGTTCCAATCGCTTTATGAAGGTTGGGTCCTCGAGTTGTTTTGTAGAAACATTCACGGATATCGTTGCACTGACATCTCGGTTGCCAAACCACGAAACCCATTGACGTGCAGCTTCGTCCATCACCCAATGACCTAAATCAAGTATCGTATCGTCCCTTTCCGCTAAGGGGATGAACTGATTAGGCGGCACCATACCGAACGAACTACTGTTCCAACGTATTAACGCTTCAGCGCCGTGCATTGATCCATCTAGCGTGTTTATTTTCGGCTGGTAGTAAAGCGTAAACTCATTACCCGACTGAGCATCCTGCAAACCGTTTTCTAATACCCGTAAATTCTTCTTTTTTTCATCCATTTCTGGTGAGTATTCAACGAGTTCTTTTCTAGTGGCGTCCTTCGCTTGTTGATACGCCATTTCTGCATGATCAATAACCTGGCTGACGTCTAATGAAGTGTCTTCAATAACATGGAAACCGGCTTCAATTGACACTTGATATTTCTGGTCTTCGAACAAAACAGTGCCACTGAACTGCCCCAGGAATTCTGCTAAAACAGACTCGACTTGCTCATCGTCACTTTCAACGGGGAGTAATGCGCAAAACCTATCATCAGCCAGGATGCCTAGTGCGGCGCAGTCTGATGCTGGAAGCTGCGATGGTATGATTGATTGTAGAAAGTCCAAGACTCTGTCGCGGCCTATGCGTGTACGCATGCCGGCCAAATCTCTGACTGCGAAATTGATTAAGGCGAAGCTATTGGCGGGTTCTTTTGAATACAGGTTAGCGACAGTTTCTTCGAAGGCCGCCTGATTAAGTAATTTTTTGTCCCTGTTTAGGAACTGGCCCATCTCCCATTCCGCATAAGCCTTGTCAATTTCATTAACGAGCTGTTGATCATCCCAAGGCTTTGTTAAAAACCGACTTGCAGCACCTCGGTTGATAGATTGAATAGTGGCATCCTGATCACCATTGCCACTCAGAATTATGCGCGTCATGTCAGGTCTTATATTTTTTGCCTGAGCAAGAAGTTCTGCGCCTGTTAATCCCGGCATCGTATAGTCAGATACCAACACAGAAATTGGTTTTGTTCGGATGAGGGTCAAAGCGTCTTCTGTTGTGCTGGCCGTCAATACCTTATGATTTGTCTTTCTAAACACGCGCTTTATCGCGCTTAGTATTGATGGTTCATCATCGACAAAAAGAACAAAACTCTGCATTACGGATCGCCTCATTTCCTTACGGTGTCTAAGTTAGGCGGACGTCAGATATCAGCCACCACACCAATTGTTTCCCTGAGTGAGGTATCGGCAAATGCAGGGATTGGAAATAGCTCGAATCATTCGAACTGGCGTAGTTGAGAGCTACATCACGGGAATGGAGCAGCAGGCAGGTCGTAAACAACGATTAGTTTACAGGTCTCGTATTAAACAGAGGTCAGGCGATGAGGTTTGACACGATAGAGGCGCTAAGCCTTAGTTTAGTTTTTTCTAAGGACATTCGGAACTGCGTGACTGTCTGCCAGCCTCTGTATAGTCACTACAAGCGCATGTTTAGAATAAGCACTCTTGAGTACCCACCGGCACATCAATACTCGCAAATCCCAGCATATTGCCGTTGCGATCAACTGCTATAACGTCGTAATGGGGTTTGTCACCACTCTGAAGTCCCGTATCAATAAACGAGACACCGTCTGTAAAGCCGATATAACTACCGTTTTTACGTACTTCGTATCCAACAACTGTTGCATTTTTACGATCCCAGAAAAGTTCGACCGTATCTTCCCAGTAAACATCGGCGCTAAGTCCTGAAGTTTCATTGACTCTGCTTGGGGGTTCATAACCCTCGGCAGGGCCAGCATTGGCAAATTCAGTCAGAGTAACTATGACTGGGTTTGAAAATTCACTTATCGACCCATCGGGCCTAATCGATCTGATGCGGTAGCTGTATTCAACACCTGTTTGCAAATCTTCATCGGCGTAACTGGATTCATTGTCGGTGGTAACCAATAGCTCATCGTTACGATAAATTTCAAACATCTCATCCGAGAATTGTTTTCCACTCCAAAACAATTCGAGAAAACTCGAACTGTAAATAGATGCACGAAAGTCAGTGGGTGGCGTTAGTTGTAGTGGTTGTAATTGCAGGTAATTGACTCGTCCGTTGCGATTCCAGCAGCTGGCATCGCCCAATGAGTCAAGTGCGCAAAACATTCCAAAGTAACCGTCTTCAACGGAGACGAAATCTTGCCCGGACGGTGCCGCTGCTAACGCTCGAGTGGCATCCCCACTTTGTCGATGTGTTTGGCAATCCAGGATGCCAGATTGTGCCACTGCACAAATTAAGTCGTCCGTTATGGCTATATCAACATAGGGGGCGTTTTCGAAAACCGGTAGGTTGTCAGCCCCGATGACTCTTGCAAAACGCTCTCCCCAACATTCAACATCTCCTGCGCTGTCGATGGCACAAGCAAGACTTGAAGTATCGAGTTGGTCGGAGTAAGCCTCGACGTGTTGCACACCGGTTAGACCAACGGGCGGTTGCGTGGATCTTAAGGCTGTTGACGCTGACCAACACAAAGGCGTTGAGGCTGTATCTAGAGCACAGGAGTAGCCAGTTCTAGTACTAATTGCGGTAAACGCTTGTCCAGCCGCTTGGTCAATGATGTTTTGCGGAACTACGGTTCTAGCATTTGAAGGTAACCCCCAACAGACCAACGCTCCATTGGCATCAATAGCGCAGGTGTGATTTTCTCCAGCATCTATAGCGATTGCAGGGATACTCATTACCGGTACATCTAATTGACCAAAGGAGTTTTCACCCCAACATACAACTCCACCGGTGACTTCTATACCACAGGTATGGCTACTGCCAGCAGAAATAGCTGAAAAGGGTCCCAAGCTACTTGTAGGCAAAAATCGCTCAGCAAAAGAGGGTGCACCACAATGCAGGCTACCGTCAGTCTGCAGGGCACAGGCATGCTGCCCTCCGGGAGCAACAGCAGAATAGGGAGGAGTTGCGAATACCGACGTTGGCGCTAGCATCAATATTCCGCACAACGTCAGCATTGACAGCGTGAGAGTCAGTCGCGTCTGGAACCTCAACGTTGAGAAGTACTGTTGCATGGGATTTTCCAACGATTGATTGATCGTAAGCACTATACCTTTTAGGAAGCGTATTGACGCGTGACAATTTGCAAACTGCACACAATCTATCGCGTATTATTACCTTGATTCAAACGCGTTTCTAAGTGATGGTAAGGCCTTTGATCACAGTACGCAGTAGTATCGTAAACAATTGCTTTTCCAAGAGAAAACTATGATGTATCTATTAGCGTTATTGCGCCCCTTTTCTATCCGTCAACTAATCAAAGCTCATTGGTTTTTGCTGCTGTTAATGACGTTTTCATTCAGCGCATCGCTAAAGGCGCAATCGTTTACGGATATCGCCACCGGTAATGCTCATATTTGCGGCTTATTAGATACGGGTGAAGTGCGCTGCGCAGTTCAAGATTTTACGCCACGTCTCAATATTCCCAACGATGCGCCAGTACTCACCGATATAACTGGCGGTCAACAACACAGTTGCGGGATAACGCTTGATGGCGCTGCCTATTGCTGGGGAGCAGAGGTCGATGAAGCCGGCGTAATTGCCAATGGAAATTTTTTTGGTGAACTGGACATACCGCAAATAGATGCACCATTAATCAATATTTCTTCAGGCAATAACCACACCTGCGCCGTCGACACGGACAATCAGGTGACTTGTTGGGGATTGAATTCGAATGGACAGACCGAGCCACCCAACGAGAGTTTTGTCAAAGTCGATGGTGGTGAAAATTATTCTTGCGGTATTCGTACAGAAGGCGATATTGTTTGTTGGACTACAGACGCTCGTTATCTCAATACCGATTTAGTCGCTGGCAATGTTTTTGCGGATTTGGATCTGTCTCGTTCCAACGCATGTGGATTGACCAACCAGGGGCAAATTTTGTGTTGGGAGAACCTGCAAAATCCTCCCTCTGACGGCCCGTACTTTGATATTGCCGTCACTGATGGTTCTATATGCGGGTTAACAGCGAGCGGCGAGTTGGACTGTACGTTTAATTTTCCTGATCTCAATCGCGAGCAAGCTTTTGAAGCTGCCAATTATCCTGTTGATCTAAGCTTGGCTTCAATCGAATCTAGGTCTGATATTTTCAATAGCCGAACCATGTGCGGTATCCAGACTAATGGTGCGATTGCCTGTTGGGGGCTACCGTTCGATGGTGGCTTGGAGCCTCCATCGACAAGTGCTGATAGTGGTGGGCCAAACAACGCAGATTTAGAGCTCGGCCTCACAGCTGCGGT
>CAZCKD010000175.1:0-7551 GCA_964498925.1 uncultured Granulosicoccaceae bacterium | reverse complement strand
ACACTTTATGCCATTACTCTATTGGTTCTGGCCACTCTAGCCATCTCTACCGTATGGGCCGCAAAGTGTGTTCCTGATACTGCAAGGACAGCTCTTCCCACCAATTCTATTTCGTCAGCCTGGGCGTTAATGAAATCGGATAATCCTTTTAGACGGCTACTGGTGAGCTTCTTACTAAACGCCGTAGCGAATGCCATACCTGCAACCCTGTTTTTACTCTTTGTTACGCATGTGTTGAAAGTGCCGGATATGGCGGGGCCGCTTCTTTTTGTTTATTTTGTTTCTGCAGCGGTGGGGGTCCCTGTTTGGGTTGCCATTTCTCGACGCTTTGGAAAACATAAAACCTGGTCGGCAGCCATGCTGTTAGCGTGTTTGTTTTTTATCTGGGCACCGTTACTGAACGAGTCCTCCCTGGTCATCTTTTTTATCATTGTGGCCATTACAGGTTTTGCAGCTGGAGCAGATCTGTCATTACCCAGCGCAATCAATGCGGATGTCATCGAGTGGGATGAACTGGAAAGCGGGTATCGCCGTCCCGGTTTATTTTTCGCACTGTGGGGCACTGCCACCAAGTTGTCTTATGGTCTAGCCATCGGCATTGCGTTTCCGCTGCTAGAACTGGGCGGTTTTAGCGCCACCGATACAAATTCGGAAGGGTCGCTCATGTGGTTGGCGCTCCTATATGGAGGGCCGTGCATATTGTTTAAATTGGCAGCCGTATGGACCATGAGATCTTATCCGATTACCGAAGACGTTCATCGGGAAATAAAAAACAAGTTGGCCTTACGCCGCTGAAGAAGAAGCCTCGTCTTCACTGGCTGCGAATAAATCCAGAATGTCGTCAGCGGTTAGATTTTGTATCGTAGTGGCTTCGCTCTGGTTAATCGTTTGATCAGCGAGTAATTGCTTTTGAGCTTGCATCGCCATGATTTTTTCTTCCACCGTATTGCTAGCGACAAGCTTGTAGATGAATACAGGTTTATCTTGTCCAATACGGTGTGCACGATCACTAGCCTGATTCTCTACCGCCGGATTCCACCATGGGTCATAGTGAATGACTGTATCTGCAGCGGTCAGGTTGAGTCCGGTACCACCGGCTTTCAAGCTGATAAGGAACAACGGTACATCTCCATGCTGAAAAGAATCTATGACCTCATCGCGCTTCCGGGTTCTGCCAGTAAGCTTGGCGTAGCGAATTTCACGTTTATTCAATTCAGCTTCAATCAGACCAAGCATTTCAGTGAACTGCGAGAACAGTAATATTTTCTTACCTTCGCTGATAAGCTCGTCAAGCATCGACATCAGTAGTTCTGTTTTTGCAGACTCCTGAATACCGCTGGCGCTTTCAAGTTTTACCAACGCTGGATGGCAACAGGTTTGTCGCAGTTTAAGCAGTGCATCGAGCATCTCGATGTGACTGCGAGCCATACCGCGCTCGGCAAGTAAAGAGCGTACTCGTTGTTCCATGCTGACCCGAATGCTTTCATACAGTCTTGCCTGCGTTGGCTCGAGAGTCACTTCTCGTATGATCTCAGTTTTCGGCGGTAGCTCGGTTGCTACTTGCTCCTTGCGTCGTCTTAATAGAAATGGACGAATTAAAGAGGTGAGTCTTGCTTGTCTGTCATTGCTACCGTGATTCTCTATAGGAGTTCTGAAGTAGCGGTTGAAATGTTTTCGCGAACCGAGAAAGCCAGGCATTAGAAAATCAAACTGAGACCATAACTCACCCAAATGATTTTCTAGTGGCGTACCCGTTAGGCAAATACGTCTTTCAACGTTGAGTGTTTTTAAGGCTTGTGTCACTTTGGCAGTTGGGTTCTTGATGGCCTGAGCTTCATCAAGCACAACACATCCGAATTCCTGTTGGTTCAGTAAATGTATATCGCGGGTGACAAGAGCATAACTGGTAATAACAACATCAACCGGGTTTGACGTTAAATCCCCGAGTTTGCGTTGCGTGCCATGCCAGATAAGTGTGGACAGGTCTGGTGTGAATTTCGCCGCTTCGCGCTGCCAGTTGCCTAATAGGCTGGTTGGCGCAACAATCAAAGTGGGTTTACTCAGTCTGCCGCTGTCGCGTTCTTGCTGCAAGTGCGCTAAGGTTTGTAAGGTTTTCCCCAAACCCATATCGTCTGCCAGAATGCCGTTAAACCCGTATTCAGCAAGAAAGCCCAGCCAGGCCATACCATCCAGCTGGTACGGTCTTAGGGTTGCATTAACGTTCGATGGGGTGTCCATGTCACTAATGCCTTCAAAGTTTTTAAGCTTCTCGGCCAGCTCAAAAATATCTTGTGCTCGGTTCCAGGCAACTCCAACACCTTGTTTCTGCCAGTGGTTTTCCAGTGTGTCTAATGTGCCCGCACGCTGTCGAGGAAGACGCAGTCTTTCCGCTGACGATGGATCGTCGTAGAGTTCCATCAAGGTATCTGCAACAGGGGCAATTAGCTCAGGTGCAACTTCCAGCCATTGGCCGTCATCGGCTTGCAACAAGATGGAGCTGTCTCTGGAGTCTCCCTGCAACCAATCGATAACCAGCGGTAGTAAATCGAACTGTTGATCTTCGTGGCGAAGTTTTAACGCCATATCAAACCAATTTGAAGTCGTTTCAGTGACTGTCGCTTCAACCTGCGTGACCGATTTGAAATTCAGATCGAAAGGTTCGCGTACCTGAACAGTCCAGCCACGATCTGCCAGCTCTTTTCGTTCTGCCAGTAATTCGCGCCAAGAGAGCGCGATTTTTTGAACCTCTTTGGAGCGTGGTTGCTTATCGGCCTTGGAGTAATAATCGGCATCTTTTGTTTGTGCACTTTCAAATTCTGGAAACTGCTTACTGAATTCAACGGCATATCGAATTTCGGCTGCCAAGTCCCGTTTCAGGACCAGCGGGCTTCCATCAGCTGTTTTACCTTCCAGCGTTGAATCTGCATCCATACCATCAAACGGTAAAACGTAATCGGCATAGCGAAATTTTATCGACGCGAAGAAATCCCGAATATCCGCGCTGTCTTCTCTGGATTGCAAAACCAGTACAGGCTTGGGTGCTTCGTCAATGCGAACAAAGTTGGGTTCCTGCGGAAGCGGCAAGCTGGAATCGGGTAATCGCGAAGCCAGATAATTACTGACAGCTTGTGCGTGCTCCTGTGGAAGAGGGGGTGCTTCGATGAACTGTGACAACAAGCCCACAGGTGGCGCCCGATCCAATTGCCCCGCGGCTGAATTAGTTGGATCAATGTACCAGGGTGGGTCAGATGGAATCAGAGACCAGTTGTCCACGTCAGGTAATGCTGTGTCCAGTTGGTAATTTCCGTCGTCTTTTAGAAGCCAAGTGAAATCTAAGCTGCGCGTGCTACCGCGGGTCAACGGGACTTCGCGATCGCTTCCCCAGAAGGTTCTGCCGGTATCCACTAATTTGTTCATTAGCAAATGTCCGATATCGCCTTCGATGGTTAAATCTCTGTACGAAAAGTCGCTCTGTCTTCCGATCGCCAGCTCTAGAATTGCGCGATCACTTTGTAAAACCCAGTCTGGGTGATAGTAGTGACCGTTGTAGCGATAAGGAGTCTCTTTGCCGTAGCCGCCTCGTTTGAGCAGTCGGCTTTGAAGAATTTGTAGGGTAATACCCGTTTTGTTTTGCGTAAGCGCGGAAGAATCTAGCTGGTAGAACAGCAGAGGTTCTCCGGGCTCATGATGTTCATGAATGGGGGCCGCTTTTCTGCCTTGATCGACTACTTTTTGAAGCCATCGATTCACTGCCCGTAGCATTTGATCATCGGCGGTGGGTGTTGCTGTTTGCTGATCGATCCAGCTCAGTAGGCTGGCAGCAACGTGCTTACAGTTATAACGCGCGGCACACGTGCATTCGCCGTCAAAACGGTGAGGTGCGATCGTGATGCGCGCATGGTAGGGCTCAGCCTGACTGCCTTGAACCGTTCCATAGAGAACGTTGCCGTCAGCAATCCAATCCAGCTCTTTAACGGCGCCACTGGCTTTGTAAACTTGACCACGCGATGTCGCCACGGAACCGCAGAGTTCTATGACATCGTCGAAGTTGAGAATACGAGGTTGATTGTTCACTGTGGAATTGTAACCGCTGAAATCGTGTGGGTTGATACTTATTAAGAAGTAATAAACAAGGAATAGAACTTATCCACTCGCCTGAATTCTGGCGCATCCAATTCACTTGCAATCTTTGCAGCAGTTTGGGGGCAGAGGTTTGGTGAGGAAGGATCCATATAACCCGTTTGACTCAGTTGTTGAGGGTAGTCCCGCCAGGACGCTCTCGCCGTGACAGCGCCCAGCAGGGTAGTGTAGCCGCATCAGGCGAAAGAAAGAACTCTTTTGCGATCCTTTTGGCGAATTTCCGAGTAACACGTAACCCGTATGGACTCATTTCGCTCCCGATTTTGCCGTTAGATTCTTAGGTACGGATACCCTGGTCGGTTTCAATCAAATTCATGACAGTCTCTAGCAAGATGACAGCGTTGTTGTGTATCGCTTTGACAGCGTGTGCCACATCAGATTCGCCAAAAACCACATCTGCTCCACCGGCTTCTGCTGAATCAGCCAGTGAGACTTCGTTAAGCGGCGAGAGTCTTGAACGCTTATTCGAAGCCACAACGTTGATCAGAAATGCTGAGAGCGAATTCATAGAATCGCAGTTCCTAGCATCTGCACCTGTGGGCGGGTTTCTGACTTCTCGAGGCTATGTATTAACAGTCGTTGATGAACGCTTCGCGGTAAACGCGACGACATTGCTCAACAGTGCGGAAAAGGAAATTAGCGATGCTGTATCGTTTCTGAGTGACAATGAAGAAAAGGTCGCGGTCATAGAAGGGCATACCGATAATACAGGCAGCTATGCATTCAACATTAGACAGTCTCGTGGAAAAGCGATTGCTGTGCGGGATGCTCTCATCGAAGCGGGTGTCGATTCTGAGCGGCTTTCGATTCGCGAAGTGGGTGGGGCTGATCCGATTGCAGATAATGAGACGGTTGATGGTCGACGGTTGAATCGGCGCGTTGATATTGTTTTTATAACGCAAGAAGACTGACGTTCGGCTGTCTTACCCACCCATCGCAGGCATTGTTCCTAGGAAATCGTTCATTGCAGCAGCCACGGGCTCAGGGCTGTCCATATGAACATGGTGGTGTCCTGCCAGGCTAACGGATTGGCGGTTTTTCAAACATCCTAATCTGTCCTCGGTCTCTGGCCGTTTAGCTAGAAATCCATCGTCCGCAATAACCGTCAGGGTTGGGCAGGCGACGGCCGATAAGACTGCCCTTACTTGAGCTTCGGTTTGATATTGCGCTGAGGCCATTCTCCACTTAGGATCAAAGCGCCATTTGAATCCGCCCGTTACTTCGCTCACCTGTCTATCAATGATGAGTTTTGCAGAGGCGGTATGCATTTTCGCAGCGTTCAATCTGACATCAATGGCATCCTGTTTCTTGGGAAATATGCGAGACGCGTAGCGCCCAGGGTCGAGTCTATTGTCCATAGATTTTGCCATCCGTTCGGGCAATTTACTGGCAGGTTCGCTGAGCGGGCCACTGGCTTCAATTAACGTAAGAGAGTCTATAAGTTGGGGGCGGGCAACGGCCAGCATCGGTGCGATACACCCTCCCAACGAATGTCCTACCAGGTGACAGCTGTCCCAGCCCAAAGCGTCGATGGTTTTGACCAACTGATAACAGATATCGTGCATGGCATATCCGTGAGGCAGGTGATCACTGTAACCACAGCCCGGAAGATCAATAGCCACTAGATCGAAGGAGGGTAGAAATGGCATCAGCGGTACAAAGCTATTAGCATTATCGAGCCAGCCGTGGATGCATAGTAGCTTCGGCGCGTCATCATGCTCTGGATCTCTCTGTCGTATTCCAGAAATAGTAATGTCTTCAACGTTAAGCGATAAAGTGTCTAGTAGCGGGCGCATGGTTGTTTGAACGTTGTTTGGCAGAATGACTATTTAACAGGGCGAAAGTCATAGTACACGAGCCTTCGAATAAGAGCTGTTAACATGATCCTCAAGACTACTTTAGTAAGACCTAAGGACCCGCTATGACAACTGCTCTGATATCGCACTCGGTCTGCGAGCAACACGAGATAAGTCCCGGGCATCCAGAATGTCCTGAACGTATTGGGGCAATTCTCAATCAGTTGAAAGAGAATGGAAGCTATGAGCGATTAACGCATTTCGAAGCCCCTGTTGCGAGTAAAGAGCTACTGCTGCTCGCTCACCCGGAATCGTATATCGATTCGATTTTCCAGCACGCGCCAAGCGCTGGCTCTGTTCAGTTGGACGCGGATACAGCCATGAACCCTTTTTCCTTGAATGCTGCTTTGCGCGCAGCGGGAGCAGGATCCTTGGCCGTTGATCTTGTCGTGTCTGGAGAGGTTGATAATGCGTTTTGTCTTGTTAGACCACCGGGCCATCATGCAGAGCAAACTCGGGCCATGGGTTTCTGTTTCTTCGGAAGCGTTGCAATTGCCGCGCGACACGCTTTATCGGTCCATGGTTTGGAGCGCGTGGCAATATTGGATTTTGATGTACACCATGGAAATGGTACAGAGGACATTGTGGAGGGAGACCCAAGAATTCTGTTTTGCTCTTCTTTCGAGCATCCTCTTTATCCCGGTGGATACCGACCCAATATTGAAAACGAGCGAGTCAATGTTCCACTAAGTTCGGCCACCGATGGCGTAGGATTTCGCAAAGCGATTTCCAGCGAATGGATTCCAGCCATCGATGCGTTTAAACCTCAAATGATTTTTGTCAGTGCCGGGTTCGATGCCCATGCAGATGATCCACTTGCATCGCTTGCGTTACAGGATGAAGACTTTGTATGGATAACCGAACAAATTAATGAGCTAGCAAAAAAGCACGCTGACGGCCGGATCGTATCAATGCTTGAAGGTGGTTATGCGCTACCGGCGTTGGGTCGGTGTGCGGCTGCTCATGTTGAGACCATGATGAGCGAGTAAAGGTTACCCCTCTACCCACTCACCACTGTCGAATTCTTCATCAAATTCGTCATCTTCAAAGCTATCTTCTTCGAATTCATCGAAGGATGAATCGTCAAAAGGGTCATCTTCAGACGTTGTTTCGTCGTCTTCGCTGAAATCATCATCTTCAAAAACTTCGTCTTCGAAATCAACATCATCGAATTCGCTTTCGTCGAAGTCTTCTTCGTTGAACTCATCGCTAACGGTTTCGCCTTCTTCGAAGTCGTTTGGATCAAACTCGGTGGATTCTTCAAAACCGTTATCTTTAGTGAAATCAGTCTCGGTCAGAAAGTCCTTGTCCATGTACTCATCGCCGTAGCTGTACTTACTGGCGTGCAGTTTTGGTCGATACATGATCAGAATGCCAGCATCCCTTGTTCGGTAGTCTATTTCGACGCCTGATTCTTCGATGTCGCGTCCTGCGCCAAAAGACCAATGAAAGCCGAATCCCAGACCGCTGCCGGTGAACCAGACATGTTTGCCACTGATTCTGTTGATATCACCTAGAGCGCCGTACTCTCTGGACAATTGCACAACACCGTATC
>CAZCKD010000174.1:0-7578 GCA_964498925.1 uncultured Granulosicoccaceae bacterium | reverse complement strand
CTTGAACACAATGCAGAAGCAAAAGACATTCTGGAAGCGTTATCTGAAGAGCCAGACCTGTGGGATGTGAATTTATCCGATTGGTCTAACGATAGTCAGACATCGCGGTTTTCTGAGGAGGGTTTTCAGGAGCGTTATACCGCGTTTGTAAAGTCAGTGACCACCAAGCCCGTTGTTGGTGTGGGTCGTTATACCTCGCCCGATGCGATGTTGCGAGTTGTTAAAAGCGGGCATCTTGATTTTATCGGTGCTGCTCGTCCCTCTATTGCAGATCCGTTTTTGCCCGAGAAAATTCGTCAGGGGCGCTTGGGTGATATCCGCGAATGTATCGGATGCAACATCTGTGTCAGCGGTGACAATACAAATGTGCCCATGCGTTGTACTCAAAACCCAGCAGTGGGTGAAGAATGGCGGCGTCAATGGCATCCGGAATTTATTAGGCCGTTAAAAAATCCTGAGTCGTATCTTGTCATTGGTGGTGGGCCTGCGGGTTTGGAGGCAAGTCGGGCGTTAGTGCAACGAGGCGCCGAGGTCACTCTTGCAGAGTCTTCTGATCGCTGGGGCGGTCGAGTCACGTTAGAAAGTGCTTTACCCGGACTTGGCGCATGGGCTCGTGTGCGAGATTGGCGATTACATCAGTTACAGCAATCGCCGCATGCACATTTATATCTTCAAAGCCATTTGAGTGCAGCAGATGTATTGAGCTTTGGCATCTCGAATATTGTCGTCGCGACGGGCAGTCATTGGCGACGAGATGGTCGTGGGCGTGACTATCGACAGTCCATGTCATTTCTAAATGAACAAAGGGTGCTAACGCCGGATGACATCATGAAAAACGGTACCAGTAGTCTTCCGTCTTCAGGTCCGGTCATTGTTTTTGATGACGAGCGCTTTTACATGGCCGGAGTGCTTGCGGAGCTTATCGCCAAAGCGGGGTATGAGACGGTTTATGTCAGTCCGTCCCCGGTAGTTTCCGCCTGGAGTGATAACACGTTAGAGCAGGGGCGAATACAGCGTCGTCTTATTGAGCTAGGTGTTAAGTTGGTGCTCTCTCATAGCTTGTCTGATATGGATGATGCCGGTGTGTCAGTGGCGTGCTGTTATTCTGGAAATGAGTCGCACCTCAACAGTGAGGCTGTTGTGTTGGTCACCTCGCGCAGTCCCGAGGAAACCCTGTGGGCAGCGTTGCAAGATAAGCGGGCAGACTGGGACGGTGCCGGAATCAAATCAGTGCTACGCATTGGGGATTGCGTAGCGCCGGGGCTTATTGCAACAGCGGTTCAATCCGGTCATGCAATGGCGCAGGGTGCGGACGAATCCATTCAGTCTGTTCTGCGTGAGGATGGCTCCATGTTAACAACAGACGCTAGCAACAAAGCGCAGTCTGGCCTGCAACATGAATAGCGCCTGCAGCACTGAACCGGTTTGGGCTGTTGGGTTAATGACCGGAACGGTCCTTGATGGCAATATCGATGTTGCTCTTATCAAGACCGATGGTGTCGATGTTTTCGAATTCGGCGCGTACTGTTTAAGTCCCTATTCAAGCAGCACAATTGACTTGCTGCGTGAAGCTGTAGATCGGGCACGGCAATGGCAATTTAATGGGGCCGAGCCGGATGTATTTGGTGAGGCAACAAAGCAATTAACGCTTGAGCAGAGTCACGCCGTACAAGAGCTTCTGGGTGAGTCAGGTTTGGCGGCGGCAGACGTGGGCGTTGTTGGTTTTCACGGGCAAACGGTTTTGCATCATCCGCCGGTTGATATGCAGTTAGGACAAACCCGGCAGCTTGGTGATGGTAGCTTGATGGCCGCAACCTTAGGTATACCTGTCGTCAACGATTTCCGAACAGAAGATATGCAATGCGGTGGTCATGGTGCGCCATTGTGTGCCATTTATCATCAGGCTTTGCTGCAGCAAGTGTCTGCTGGTCCTGAAAAGGCGGTGTTAAACCTTGGGGGAATTGGCAACTTAAGTTGGTGGGACGGTGTGTCTAAGCTTGTCGCTTTTGATACCGGGCCTGCTAACGCACCCATCAATGATTTTGTACGGAGACACACTGCTGGAAAAATGGATGTCGATGGTCAACTGGCTGCGAGTGGTCGTGTCAATGAAGAGAAGCTTCATCAACATTTGTCGCATGCTTACTTCCATAAGGGTTTCCCCAAATCTCTTGATCGATTTGATTTTTCCTCGAGTATGGCTGAAGGGGAATCCTTGGAAGATGGCGTTGCGTTGCTAACGGCGTTTAGTGCAGCAGCCGTTGGCAAGGGGCTGGATTTACTTCCCAACCGTCCTCGTGAGGTCATCGTATGTGGTGGTGGTCGGCATAACCCTAGCTTATTAAACGCGATATCTAAATACGCCAATGTAATCGTATCAACGGCGGAAAACTATGGGTGGCGAGGCGATGCTGTCGAAGCTGAGTGTTTTGCGTATCTAGCCGTACGCGCTATGCGCCAATTGCCGATTAGCTTTCCGACAACAACGGGTGCGATGCGGGCTGTGTCTGGTGGTGTGCTCCACCTGTGAGTATTAGCTAGCTTATTCGCGTCATGCGTGGTTGCGGGTATCTGCTTTACTCAAACGTATGTTTAATTTGATCCCACGCATCTTCAAGGTGTCGTTCTAATAAAGACTCCGCTGCATCGGCGTCTCTTTCAAGTACCGCTTCAAAGATCGACTTGTGGCTGCGGTAGTTCGTCAGGTTTCGCTCTGCGGATGTGTCCATCTTGCTCCAGTGCTCGGCCAGCCACTGATTGTAGGCATGGTGTACTGCTGGGAATATCGGGTTACGCGGAATGCTGTAAAAAATTCGATGGAATTCTGTGTCAGTGCGATAAAAATCTTCTGAGATGCCAATGGCGGCTTCATTAGCTGCCAAGGCGCTGCGCAAGTTTTTTATATCGTCTGAGCGAGCGCGAACGGCAGCCTCCCGTACCAATGCGCGTTCCATGAATACGCGGCTGTTGAAGAGTGTTTCTACACCTTCCTTTGCATGAGTGAAGTGTTGAACAATACTACCCATGGTGTCGAATGCTGCTTCGTAACCGGGTTTTTTGACGATAGGTCGGAAGCGCGGACGGTTTTCGAGCATTCCTCGGTTGCTTAACGCTGTAATGGCTTCGCGAACGACGGTTCTGCTAGCGCCATAATGCAAGCCCAGTTCTTTTTCAGCCGGGAGCGTGCTGTTGTCGGGAAGCTCCCCCGATAATATGCGTTGCTCAAGATCGCGACAGATAACATCTGCCGCACGTTCCTCAATCACCACTTGCTCCGGGGAATGATTGCCCCGGCATTGGCAATGACACGTAACGAGCATTCATGGCCAGCCAATAGTGCTTCCTGCTGAGAGCGTCCGGAAAATACCGCGCTCAGGTAGCCTGCGTTAAAGCTGTCGCCTGCAGCCGTAGTGTCGACCACCGTTTCAAGCGTTGAAAATTGAATGTCTTGCGCGGGTGTGTCCGATTCTTTGTTCGATAAGGTTATGGGTCCTAACTCACCACGTTTCAGCGCGCCTTGATTGACGCCGTAGTTTTTGAATCGTTTTAGTAAGTCAGATTCGTCACTGTCACCAAAGATGCTTTGTTCGTCATCGATGGATGGTAACGCGATGTCCGTGACTTTCCACGCATCGGCAATGCGCTGTTTGGCTAGTTGTTCGTTTTCCCAGAGTGCAGGACGGTAGTTAGAATCGAAGCAAACCAGAGCCTCGTTTTCGCTGCGCAGTTGAGCGAGCTTCTCCATGAATTGAACTCGAATCTCATCGGGCAGTATGGCAAGCGTTATGGCTGAAAAGAAGATGACATCAAATTGTTTCAGCACATCAAAGTCGGGCTTGTCTCCTAAATTGAATAACGTTTTCGCTGCTGAATGACTGCGCCAGTAGCTAAACGTCCGCTCGCCCTTGTCGTCGGTTTCTATCGCGTAAAGGCCGATGGATCGGTCCGGTGAAAAATTAACTTTGTCGACGTCCAGCGACTCATCGCGCATAAATTGCAGCAGCCGGGTCGAGAGGGAGTCGTGTCCCAAATGGGTCAGGTAGCTTACAGTCACGTCTTCACCCAACAGCCGTTTTAAATAAATGGCTGTATTGAGTGTGTCGCCAGCGAACCCGAGGTTGGCTGAAGACTGGCTGTTATTGCCAAGCATTAATTCCACCATGGCCTCGCCAACGCAGGCGATACGTTTGATGTTGCTGCTTTCGATCATAGGATTTTAGGTATGACAAGAAAATAGTATTGTCATACAATATACAGGCTGTCGGCTTTACCGTGCAAGGCTCCGGTATCTTCCTATCTCATATAAACAGGAGCGAAAAGCCCCGTGAGTGCAGTCAAATCCTTAGAAACCCGGCTTTACCATGTGCCTCTTAAAGAGGTGCTCTCTGATGCAATGCATGGCGATCACACGCATTTTGAGCTGATCACCGTCACCGTCGAGTTAGAGTCAGGTGAGATCGGAACGGGATACACCTATACCGGCGGTAAGGGCGGATACGCTGTTGCAGCGATGGTTCAATACGATCTCGCACCGTTTCTCCTCGGTAAAGATGTCACGGATGTAGAGGCAATTTATGAAAGTATGCAATGGCATGTTCACTATGTAGCGCGTGGGGGTATTGCCAGTTTCGCGATAGCGGCCGTGGATATAGCGCTTTGGGATATCCGTTGTAAATCCCAGGATAAGCCACTGTGGCAGGTCGCAGGTGGTGCAGGTAAAACCTGTCGCGCCTACTGCGGTGGAATCGACCTGAACCTGTCTAAGGAGCGCCTGCTATCCAATATGGCTGGTTATCTTGAGCGTGGGTTTAATGGTGTGAAAATCAAAATAGGTCAGCCTGATCTGGCAGACGATATTGATCGCATCGCCGCCGTGCGTGAATTCATTGGTCCTGACAAAGTATTCATGGTTGATGCAAATTACTCTATGAGTGTTGATCAAGCGATTACTGCGGCCAAAGCCATGTTGCCCTTCAACCTAACCTGGTTTGAAGAACCGACAATTCCTGATGATCTGGCCGGGTATCGAGCCATAGCGGAGAGTTGTTCCATGCCGATTGCGATGGGTGAAAATTTACACACCATTCACGAGTTTGAACATGCTCTAGAACAAGCTAAGCTGAGTTATGTTCAGCCGGATGCGTCCAATTGTGGTGGCGTTACCGGTTGGCTGCAGGCCGCTAAACTAGCTGATGCTCATGGCATTGAGGCGTGTAGTCACGGCATGCAAGAGCTTCACGTTAGTCTGGTGTCCGCGCAGCCCAATGCCGGATGGCTCGAGGTTCATTCCTTTCCGATCGATGAATATACGATGCGTCCTCTTGTCGTCGAGAATAGTTTAGCGGTAGCCCCCGATACTCCGGGGATTGGCGTGGAGTTCGATTGGGCCAAGCTTGAACCATCGCTAAAACAGACTTTAAAGACACCGGCGTGAACATAGTGCTGTGGGTTTTTCCCTTAAGCACGTCGAAATGAACTTAACGCTGAAGATTTCCTCTTAAAAATTATCTGATACTGAACTGGTATTGAACAGATATCAGACGGCTACGTCCTGGATGGGGTGTCTCGGAATATGAAGTAGGTCTGCTTTTTTGACGGCTTAATCGCAAAATCTGAAGCAATTCCGCGGTGTTTCCTAACAGCAATGTGGTGCTTAACGGTCCGAGGCACGTCTTTGCGATATTCTACGCCTCATAGGGTGATGCTCAGGTTTTGCTAACTCGTGCACTCCAGCCCCGCTTTAGGATAGGAATTAATGACAATATTCAGACTCACAGATCGATTTCGGTTGAACAGCCTGGTCCTGTGTCTGTGCGTTTTTCTCGCATCATGCGGCGGCAGCTCAGGCCCTGACACAGATAACGATAATCCCGGAACCGACCCGGATCCCACTACCGGTAGCGAAGCACCGTCCGCCGATGATGAGCCGATTGCCGAAGCAGCTGATTTCAACAATGCGGTTGGTTTTGATGTCGTGCGTGAGCCCGGTCCTCGCATCGCAGAGGTTGATGTTGATACGGGTATATCTGAAGCTGAGTTTGCTTTGGGACTACCTGAGTCAATAGTGCAAGTCCCCGCCGATGTTGATCCTGAAATTAATCTCCCTCCATTCTTTGAAGGTTTGGAAAACGTCACGATAGATGCGGGGCAAGTGCTGGAAGTTGTGTATGCACCACGCGACCCCGAAGGGCAACTGCCGGGTATGTTTCCTGAGAAATTACCGCAGGGTGCAACCTTCGATGATAACTTCGATGGCAGTAAGACGTTTAGTTGGCAGCCGCTTCAGGCTGACGTTGGCATACTTCGATTTACCGTCACGGCGATAGATCCGGAAAATAGTCTGTATCGCGTTTCTCAACCTATCTTAATAAAAGTTGAGATGCCAGAGGATCCATCAACGATTCCAAATGTCGCGCCTATGCTGGATGAAATTATCCCGCATACAGCACGGGTTAACGATCCCGTTTTGTTCGAAATCAAAGGCATCGATTTAAATGGCACGGTTCCCACTCTGGAAATACCAGATTTGCCAGTGGGCGGCAGCTTTAATCAAGACCCAAGGTTTGAAGAAATTTTCGTGCTTCGATTTGTTCCAGGCACAGTGGGTACTGTTGCTATTGATGTTGTTGCACGAGATTCGGTTGATAGCTCTTTGACCAGTACAGAGACGATAGAAATTACCGTGCTTGATAGCGAAGAGTTCAATATTAGCGGTGACCCTTTGAGAACCCTTGCGGAAGCCAGAGATATTAGAATTGGCTTTGCAGCACTTCAGTCTTTTTATCATCGACCCGATGGCGCTCTGTATGCCAGCACTGCCGCGCGCGAATTTAATTTTGTCACGCCAGAGAATTCCATGAAAATGGATCATCTGAATCCTGAGCCGGGAAGGTATCAATTTGCGGCTACCGATAACTTAATTGCGTTTGCTAATGCAAATGATATGGCGGTTCATGGTCATCCTCTCGTTTGGCATCGTCAGCTGCCGACGTGGATAGTAGAATCAGCAGCGAGCGATCGTGAGACTCACATGAGTCAGTATATTGAGCGGGTTATGCAGCGCTATAACAATGCTATCGACGTATGGGATGTTGTGAATGAACCTATGGCAGAGGACGGTCAGTTAAGAGATTCTCTGTGGTTTGAGGCTATGGGCGCAGATTACATAGACAATGCGCTTGTTCAAGCCAGATCGCTTGCACCGGAAGATGTTCTACTGATCAATGAGTTTGATATTGGTTTCGCCGGGCCGAAGTTTACCGGGCTGCTGGAACTCATCGACGATTTACAGTCACGAGATATCCCACTCGATGGTATCGGCTTTCAACTGCATTTGTTCTCGAGCTACGATGAGTTTGACGAGCTGCGAGCGAATTTCTCGGCTATCGCATCCAGAGACCTTGATATCTACATTACCGAACTGGACGTCTCGTTGGTCGATGATGCGACTCTGGCCACTCAGGCAGCGGTGTACGAGCAAATAGCGGCGATATGCCTGCAACAACTCAATTGTAAATCTATACAAACCTGGGGCGTTTCAGATCAATATTCGTTCCGGTCGATATTCGATCCATTGCT
>CAZCKD010000173.1:0-7629 GCA_964498925.1 uncultured Granulosicoccaceae bacterium | reverse complement strand
GCGGAAGTCGGAGCGCATTTGTACAACGCTTACGACCTATATTGCTGGTGAGTTTGGAGTTGTAATGAGAATTAGTAAGCCCTGTTGTTTTCCGGATTACTCGAAGAGCCAAGATAAAGCTGGCAATGATTCGACTAATTTTGAACAGGAATGTTCAAAAGACTGGCGAGGCGGCGGTCGAGATCGAAGCGGAAATACAAGAGATGGTGATCGCCGTGGTAACAACCTAGCGGATCAATCTACAGCTCAAGGTTCAGCGCCAGCTCAAGTACCGGAAACGGTCAACAACAATGCATTCATGCAAAAGGCGTTCAATGCGGCTAATGCTCAGATTTACGGCACCATGAGCAGCACCACGGTTATCGAGTTTTCAAATGACAGTGGCCTAATAAACCATACCAGTAGCTCTCAGCAGTTCAACTATTCTTCGCCGACTGAGCAGATCGATTATTCAGCTCACCAACAAAGCTTGAACCTGTTTGGCGATTCGGGTCGACAAGGCTATACTTCGAGCCGTCAGCGTCTGGACTACGTATCAGGAGATCGCCAAATTTCCTGGCAGCAGTTTAATGAGACTCATCATTACTGCGGCACTGAGGTTATTGACATGCCGGAAATGCCCACTGGGGATGTTCGTAATTTCACCGGTGAGGGTAACAACAGCAATAATCCAGACTGGGGTTCAACCGATATACCGTTTACTCGCATCGCTCCACAGGATCCTTCGCGTAATCCTGACGTCAATGATCTGCCTAGCGCTCGTGAAATCAGTAACGTTGTTTTTGCTGACGATGGTATGGACTCTTTGGATCCTGACGGTGCCAGTGACCTCCTGTGGCAATGGGGACAATTTATCGATCACGATATGACACTTACGCCTGAAAGCAGTGGTGTTCACGCAGACATAGAAGTTCCGACCGGTGATCGTGCATTTGACCCGTTTGGAACAGGTAAAGAGACGATTTCTTTCGAACGTTCGGAAGGAAGCCTTGATGAAAACGGCCTGAACCAACAAAGCAATGCGCTAACGGCCTTCCTCGATGGATCTCAGGTTTACGGTAGCGATCTTGAAACGGCGGACTCGCTTCGTTCATTTGACGGCGGAAAGTTGAAGACAAGCGCAGATAATGCCTTACCTGTTGATCCGGAAACCGGTGAATTCCTAGCTGGCGACGTACGTGTCAATGAGCAGCCGGGACTCACTTCCATGCACACGTTATTTATGCGGGAGCACAATCGCTTAGCAGAACAGTACGCTACGGAAAATCCGAGTTGGAGCGACGAGCAGATTTATCAAGCGGCGCGAGCAAAGAACACCGCTTTCATGCAATCCATCACCTATAACGAATTTCTGCCAGAGCTTTTGGGTGAAGATGCACTAGCCGACTACGAGGGGTATGACCCCACGGCCAACCCATCTATATCGAATGAGTTCGCAACCGCTGCGTTCCGATTTGGGCATTCCATGGTGTCACCGACCATCAATCGAGTAGGCCCGGATGGCGAACTTGTTGAAGGTGGAGAGCTGAGCCTGAGAGACGCATTCAATAATCCCGATCTTATAAAAAATGAAGGAATAGATGCTTTCATTCGCGGCCAGGCGACCAACGTAGCCCAAAAACTGGATAATGAGGTCATAGATGTATTGCGCAATCAGCTATTCGGCGCACCGGGTTCAGGAGCTGGTGGTCTTGATCTAACAGCGCTCAATATTCAGCGTGGTCGCGATCATGAGCTAGCAAGCTACAACGATACCCGTGAAGCGATGGGGCAGCATCGTATCGAAAGCTGGGACGATCCGATATTCCGAGACGGTCTGGGAGAAAAACTCTCTCAGGTTTATGATTCACCGGATGACATCGATCTTTGGGTGGGTGGTCTTGCAGAGAATGATGTTGCTGGCTCCAAGATGGGTCAATTGTTCACTGCTATCAATGCGCAGCAGTTTCAGAATTTGCGCGACGGTGATCGATTTTTCTACGGCAACGTTTATTCGGGCTACGAGTTGGCTGAAATCAATAACACCAGCCTCAGCGACATTATTCGCAGAAATACGGATGTTGACGATATTCAGGACAATGCGTTCAGAGTCACTCAGAGCCCATATGCCTAAGTCGTTGCTGACACCATTTTTGAAAGGGTGTGACAACGTAATTTAAGCAAGGCGAGTTTATACAATCGCAAGCGGGCCGTTTATTTTGGCGGCCTTGCTCGACGTGTTTGTCAATGATTCCTGTTATCGTCACAAAGTGCTGTATGCTCGATAGCACCGGCATCTAAGCGACCGCTAGATGTATCTGTAGGCATCGTTGAACACCTCTTTGAACATAGAAAAACCCTCACCGCATTCATTCGGCGTCGCAGTCGGCATTATTCTCTTGGCTATTTTTTTGTTTGACATCCAAGGTGCAATGATCAAACACATGGGGTCTCGTTATCCTGTTGAGCAAATTGCGTTGTTCCGAAATTTGTTTGGCATCTTTCCCAATTTGCTGGTTCTGTTTTTTTCCGCTCAATGGCGATCTTCCGGAGCCAGATGGTCCTTAGTGCGTTGGAAGCTGGGATTCGGTCGAGGCTTTCTTCTGATTGCGGCGCAGATGTGTCTGTACAGCGCCTTGGTTCATATGCAGCTTGCCACTGCAACCACCTTGGCATTTGCCGGGCCTTTTTTCGTGACCCTTCTGTCTGTTCCATTGTTGGGCCATAAGGTCGGGGTATGGCGAATTGGTGCCGTCGTGTTGGGGTTTACAGGCGTTGTGCTTGTGATGCAACCCGGTGGTGATGCGTTTACGCTCTTTGCCATATTGCCCATCACCGCTGCTTTTTTCTATGCCGTATCCAGCCTCACCACCAGGTTCTTTAATGCAGATGAACCGACCGCTTTAATCGGTATTTATGCCTCTATCGGTGCGTTTGTCGCAGCGCTCATCTTGGTGCCGATTATGGGTAACTGGGTGCCAATGACCTCGCTGTTCGACTGGTTGTGGTTTGTCGGAATGGGCATGGTCGGAGGATGCGCCGTGCTTTGTCTTATAACAGCTTATCGCATGGCGGACCCCAGCAGTCTGTCGCCCTTTGAGTACTTCGGAATACCGTTTTCATTCTTTTTAGGTTGGATGTTCTTTAATGAGTCGCCGTTTAGTTCATTGTTTCCCGGCGTACTTTTCATTGTCTCTGGTGGTCTTCTGGTCATTTGGCGGGAACGTAAGATGAAGCATTCAACTGGCAACTAATCGATGCGGATACGTTGATGAGGTATAGTTATTCCAGTTGATGAACTGCGGTAACTTCCATGACTGATGTCCTGCTGCTAACGTTTTTATTTTTGTTCGCCGGGGTTGTGGCTGTTCCGATTGCATCCCGCTGTGGTCTTGGATCGGTTCTGGGCTATTTGATTGCAGGCATAGTCATTAGCCCGCTACTGTCCCTCCTTCACGTCGACGTTGTTTCTATCCAGCATTTTGCAGAGTTCGGCGTTGTCATGATGCTGTTCCTCGTTGGTTTGGAACTCGAACCTCGCATGCTTTGGGCGATGCGTGCAAGGCTCTTGGGTTTGGGTGGCGGGCAGGTGATACTCACCACATTGCTGGTAACCGCTATCGCCATGGCATTAGGTCAAGTGTGGAATGTCGCTTTGGCTATCGGTCTGGTGTTCGCACTGTCCTCAACGGCAATCGTACTTCAAAGCCTGAATGAAAAAGGGCTAATGAAAAGCGATGGCGGTCAGGCAAGCTTTTCAGTGTTGCTGTTCCAGGATGTGGCAGTCATTCCCATGCTTGCATTAATTCCTTTGTTGGCGTTGCCGGAACTTGTTGGGGTTTCAGGTGATGTCGTCGCCGATCTTGCGCAGGACGGTGCTTCCGGTACTGCCGATGGCTCTCACGGTGACGCCAATGCCTCGCACGGGGCAGGTTTGAGTTTGGTTGCTGGACTGGCTGGTTGGCAGAAAGCGTTGGTAACGTTTGCCGCGGTGGCCGCCGTCGTGTTTTGTGGAAACTATCTGACCGGCCCTGTTTTTCGATTCATATCACAGGCCAAGTTGCGCGAGCTCTTTACAGCCACGGCCCTAATGATGGTGGTTGGTATTGCATTGCTGATGTCCTTGGTTGGATTGTCACCTGCGTTAGGGACTTTCCTCGCAGGCGTTGTGCTTGCTAATAGTGATTACCGGCACGAGTTGGAATCCGATATAGAGCCTTTTAAAGGACTACTACTGGGTCTGTTTTTTATGACGGTTGGTGCTGGAATTAATTTCGGTTTATTAGGCGACAACTTCGTCAATATTGTTTTGTTGACCCTGGGTCTTATGTTGCTTAAGGCTGCAGTTATCCTACTGCTGTCGTTTGTTTTTAAAATAAAAGGTGCAGACCGCTGGTTGTTTGCTTTGGGTTTAGCTCAGGCCGGGGAATTCGGTTTTGTATTGTTATCCTTCACGGTTGCTAATTCAGTTATTCCAGCGGCGCTAGCCGATCAGCTGTTGTTAGTCGTTGCGCTGTCGATGATTTTGACGCCTGCTTTGTTCATCCTCTACGACAGAGTTATCGCACCTCGGTTTTCAACTGCTCAGGTTCGGGAAAGCGATGACATTAATGAAGAGAATTCAATCATCGTGGCGGGTCATGGCAGGGTGGGTGGGTTAGTCAAACGCATGCTCTCAGGCGCTGGCTTTTCTTCGACGGTTATCGATTTCAGTTCCAAGCAATTAGATTTGATCAGTAAGTTTGGTTTGCATGCCTACTTTGGTGATGCGACGCGACCAGACATACTCCATTCTGCCGGCATTGAAGACGCGAAAGTTCTCATCATAGCCATCGACGGAAAAGATCAAATTACTGAACTTGTGAAATATGTGCAGCATCAGTATCCACATGTCCATGTGATTGCCCGGGCGGTAGATCGCGAACATGTCTACCAACTTTGGGAAGTTGGTTGTCGAGATATCATTCGCGAAACCTACGATAGTTCGATTCGCATGGGAAGATCCGCCTACGAAGCCCTGGGTTATCAAAAGGATGTTGCTCAGCAAATGGCCGATGCATTTGAAACAGTTGATAGAGAGGCGATAGCAACACTAGCCGAATATCGCGATCGAGATATTCCCGTAGTCGAAAATACGCGATATCAAGAAAAAGTGAAGGAACTGGCAGTTCAATGGCAAGCGAAACTGGATGAGCGATTGACCATTATTCGCAAGGAGCAGTCGGCTGACTAAGGCCAGCCGATGAGTAGGGGCGTGATACGAAACTCGACACCAATTTGGCAGCGAACAGGTATTTCAGGCCATTTCGCTTGAGCCGACAGGGCATATCCGGCAATTGGCTCGGTTTCGTACGCAAATCGATGTCATCAAATGGTTTACAGCCCTCGCAATCTGGCAAAATTGGGGAATAGCCAATCTGTTTAGTGATCCCCATGTCTAATAAGTCCAAATCTGTCGTTTTTGATAACAACCCAGGCCGCAACGCACAAACCTACGGTGTTGCTCGCGAACTCAATGCAGACATGGATCTGATCCATGAGCCTTCAGTGGGTGTTGTTGGTACCAAAGGTGATAGCCAGTGCTACATCGGTGTTCAACGCAAGGTAGAAGCGATTCATGAGCATCTGCGTCAGCGTTTGGGTCGTGCTGACGGGCAAATGCCAATGCGCCTTGTACAACCCGAGTACACGGTAGCGACATCAGACGGCATGCGTAACGGTACGCGCGAAATGCGCTATTCGCTTATTGGCCGGGAAGTCACTCACGACACTGTCTGCGAACATTTAAGTGCCAGTGGTTTAGAAGGCACAATCGCGGTCGTAGCCTGTGACAAACCACCGGTTGGAACATTAGCTGGCCTTCTCGAGCACAATCGACCGGCTATCATCATGTCAGATGGGCCTATTCGTCCGGGTCGAGACTCTGCCACCGAACAACCCATCGACATTGTTTCGGCATTTCAGGTAGCGGGTAGCTCCGATAATGATTTCAAAACACGCATAGCCAAAGAAGCCTGTCCCGGGTATGGCAGTTGTGGTGGCATGTTCACATACAACACCATGCAGACGTTTATCGGCGTAGTCGGTATGCAGCCTTTGCATATGGTGGCACCGCCATCAGACGATCCCCGGCGCATGACAGAATTCCCTGATGAACTTGTCAATTTGCTGCAAGGAATGATTGAACGTGGTGATACACCGCGCGATATTGTCAGTCGTGATGCTATTCGAAATGCGGTCATCGTTTCTATGGCGGTTGGTGGATCTACCAACGTATTGCTACATGCCCCGGAGATTGCACGAGCAGCCGGATTCAGAAATTTTGCCGAAGAAATCATGTCACCTGAGGAGTTCAATCATCTGTCTCAACATGTTGTTCCTGTGTTGACCGATGCACGTCCTTACGGTTTGTACTCCATGGTCGATATCGATGAGAAGGGTGGTGTTCAGGTCATCGTCAAGACATTGTTGGATGCAGGTCTTCTATATGGAGACACTCTGACGTGTACGGGTGAGACCTTGGCTGAGCAAGTGGCTCGACTGAATACGGCCGATCCAGATGGCGTCGTTGTTTATCCGGTTGAAAAACCGTATAAGCCAACAGGTGGTTTACGCGTATTGGGCGGTAACCTCTCTCCTGAGTACAGCTCTGTATTGAAACTGGCAGGTGTTGAAGGAGGCTTGGAAGACAACCGTTTTGTCGGTCGTGCTCGCATCTTCAACGGCGAACAAGATTTATTGAACGCGTTAGAAGCCTCACCCATGAGTTTCCAAAACCACGATATGGTTATCGTCCGTTATGAGGGTCCTAGTGGTGCACCGGGAATGCCGGAAATGCTCGACTCCACATCCAGAATTACCACGCTATGTCGTGAGCGAGAGATTGTTGTTGGTCTCATGACTGACGGACGATTCTCTGGTGGGTCGGTTGGGTTAGTGGTCGGACATGTTGGTCCTGAAGCGGCTCTGTGTGGTCCAATCGCATTACTTGAAGATGGCGATGAAATCATTGTTGATCTGAACACCAACGAGCTGAGCAGTCCTGCCTTAGACGATGCGGCACTGGTTGCTGAACGAAAAGCTGTTTGGGATAAAGCCGTTGCTGACAACGATGGTATTCATCCACTGTGCGGAGAGGTGGACACTCGCCTGTTGAACCGCATGAGACGCTCTGCTGTTTCTGCAGTTTATGGTGCTGGAATGCATCCGGATCGCGAAGTGTATGTTCCACAGCCGCGAGATGCTGAACGCACAGGTTTCGTGCCCAGCAACAAGTTTCGCGAAGGCTCCGGAAAAGCTTTCAACTGATCGTTAGTCCCCCATAATCACTCGGGTGCTCGGGTGCTCGGGTGCTCGGGTGCTCGGGTGCTCGGGTGCCCGTTTCGGGCCATGCGAGGTTGGCCGGTAGTTCGGCAATCATCGAGCGCATAGGCAGGACTCTCGGACTTTGCGGGCTCTTGGGTTCTCGGAGACCTCGATATTGACGTGTCTCAAAAGCCGATATCGCTGTAACTAGATCCCCAATATTCCACAATATTTGAGCAGATTCTGTTCGGGCGCATGCCTGCCTAATACCTTCGTATAGGTTTTAAAAGGCCAAAAACTATACTTTTTTATACAAGGCGTCATTTTCTGACAATTTGGTTGTTT
>CAZCKD010000172.1:2993-7629 GCA_964498925.1 uncultured Granulosicoccaceae bacterium | reverse complement strand
CAACAGTGTGGCATCGCCGCGAGAACAGCCAGAGATGGTATTGAAGCGCTCGAGCAGATGTCCGTTGCGTTACCGAACCTCATTCTTCTCGACTTAGAGATGCCTCGACTTGACGGAAAAGGGTTTCTAAAACGCATCACAGAGGCATACGGCAGCTCATGCCCACCTGTTATCGTCATTAGTAGTCGCGATGACAGAAAGAACCGTGAAGCACTCAAGCAGATGGGAGCTGTTCGCTTCCTGGCGAAGCCTTACACCCAGAACCAACTGCTTGAAGCGTTAGAAGCGGCTGGAATCCGGTTGCCCGATATAACAATTGCCTAAGAAGGGCGCTTTTCTTGCGAATCAGTTAGCAATTCGTGGGCTTATTACCCTCGAAGGCTAAACTCGCCTTGATTTTACGCGCTAGAGTTGTATGATTGGGAAAAATAACCCAAATTAAGCAAAGGGTAGAAATTATGAAAAAACTACACAAAGCCACCAGTATTGCGGTGTTATCAACCATAGTCAGCGCCTGTGGCTCTGACGGTGCCCGTGTTACACGGGGCGTGCCGCTTCAAGATCGCAGCTTGTCCCCAGCCGGAAGTGAGGCTGAATTTTTCGATGCGTTGAGGGAGGGCTTGAAATCCCAAGCCGGATCCTCGGGCGGAGATGTCGTATTTCTCGAAGCAGATAACGTGGCCGCAACAACGGCTTCTGCACCTGAATCCACAGGCGCTGCGGATTCTGCTGCCAGTTCCGGCGATGCGTCACGAAACGAGGTCACCAGCACCAATGTTCAAGAGCAAGGCGTGGACGAGCAGGATTGGGTAAAACTTGCCTCATCGGGTAATGAGTTGTACGTGTTGGACCGAATCTATTCGTACGACGTAGGCTTTCCCGGCGGTCCCGTCCCTGAAGTGGGGATCACGGATGATGAACTCTCTTTGAGTGCCCGAACATCCATTGCCATTCCCCAATCATATCTAACGCGACTGCGGGTCATGGGGTTGGATAGAGAAACACCAGATTCCTCTGTGCTGAGTGAGCTAGATATCGATTTATCGGGTCGTTATGCAGAAGGCTTTTACCTATACGAAAACGGTGATGCCTCCTCTTTATATGTCACCTCTTCCGGTACTGGCTTTTGGGACTATTGGGGCTCATCTACCGCTTTTTCCGGGGTGGATAGTTTGATTACTGAGGTGGATGTTTCTAATCCTTCGGCTCCTGTCACTACCTCGTCTATTAGCTTCGACGGACAGATCGTATCGAGTCGCCGAATTGGTCGTCATCTGGTTTTTGCGTCGCGTTACTACCCAACCCTACCCGGCGATCAACCCTGGACTCAGAGTCCGGAAGTCTGGGCTGCTCAGGTCGACAGTGCTGACCTTTCTGAAGTGCTGCCACAATATCGCATAGGCGATGCTGAAGAATCATTTCCCATGATCAACCCGGCAGAGTGTTTTGTGGCGAATTCTCCTCAGGACCAGTACTACTCGCCAGACATCATTACGCTAGGCGTTATCGATTTGGACACGATGCAATTGACCAATAGCGAGTGTTTTTTAGGGGCTACAGAAACGCTTTATGCATCCCCGAATGCTGTCTTCTTATCTACAACCCAGTACACATACCCGGATACCCCAATCGGTCCTGACGGTCTTGAAATTGATTTGGACAATGTTGATTTTGAAGTGTCTGGAGGTTGGTACGACCCACGTGTAGATACTGATATCCATCAATTTGATATTGAAGACGGCAATCTAATTTATGCAGGTTCCGGTAGCGTAGAAGGTCATCTTGGATGGAATTCGCAAAGAAAACCTTTTCGAATGAGTGAAAAGGATGGGTACCTAAGAGTGGCAACGATGAACGATTTTCAGGGAGAGGGCGAAAGTCCGATATTGCTCACTGTGCTGCAGGCTGATGGGCAAGGGAATTTACGCACCGTATCGTCATTGCCAAATGATGCTCAGCCAGCTTTTATTGGTAAACCGGGTGAGCAACTCTATGGTTCCCGCTTTCTGGGTGATCGCGGTTATCTTGTGACATTCCGTCAGACCGATCCGCTCTACATTATTGATCTGGCAGACCCTGCTAATCCCAGTATCGCTGGCGAACTGGAAATAGAGGGTTACAGCGATTACCTGCAACCCATTGGTCAAGATTACCTGCTGGGAATTGGTAAAGATGCCATTGCTGCCAACGATGGCCGTGGAGATGGTCGAGGCGCTCTGGTCCAAGGTGTGAAGTTGACTCTGTTTGATGTTAGTAACGCAGCGGCCCCGTCCGAAATTCAATCGATGTTGATTGGTCAGAGAGGCACACACTCAAACGCGCTTTATGATCACCGCGCGATCACTATTCAAGCCGCTACCGATATTCACCCTATGCGCATTAGTTTTGGCATTGACGTTCACGGGGAAGCGCTTCCTGAGCGAGTCACAGATAGTGCGAGTGCATGGAACTACTACAACTACAGTTTCTCTGGGCTGCATGGGTTTGATATAAACGTCGGCGCTGATGCCGGCATTGTTTCTAAAGGCGTTCTCATTGTTGATGATGCGCACGATAACTTTGGTCAGTATGGAGAAGATCGGTCTGTTATGGTCAATGACGCCGTCTTCTACATTAAGGGGTCGGCTGTATCTGCAGCGCATTGGGATGATCTGGCGAATCCTTCGCCACCAAGATAGGCAGCTTACTTCCGTATGCCGCATCGGTAATTCTGTGCGGCTTACGGATAAAGTGACCAGCCAGCTGTGTAATAATTTGTACTCAAACAGACTCTCGCGGGTCTGTTTTTTTATGGTCAGGAATACGTTGGTCCTATGAGAATCGGAATTATTGGTGGCTCGGGTTATACCGGTGTCGAATTACTAAGGCTGTTAAGCGTTCGGTCGGATATCGAAATTGTATTCGTAAGCTCAAGAGCGCAAGCGGGTACCCGTATAGATGATCTCTTTCCGAGCCTGCGCGGATTTGTTGATTTAACGTTTTCCGATCCTGATGATGTTGCTGATGCCGCGTGTGATCTTGTCTTTTATGCCACACCGAATGGTACGGCCATGAAGCAGGCGCCCACACTGCTCGATAAAGGCACAAAGGTCGTCGATCTATCAGCCGACTTTCGTTTGCAGGATATCTCTGTTTGGGAAAAATGGTACGGCATGAAGCACAGTTGTCCGTCGTTAGTCGCTGATGCCGCATACGGTCTACCTGAAGTTCATCGAGAGACTATTCGGAACGCTCAGCTAGTAGCCAATCCCGGGTGCTATCCAACGACAGTTCAGCTTGGGTTTTTGCCATTATTGGAAGCCGGAATTGTTCAATGCGATTCATTAATTGCCGACGCCAAGTCGGGCATCACAGGGGCTGGCAGGAGCGCTGCCGTCCCTACGTTGTTGGCAGAGGCATCAGACAGTTTCAAAGCCTATGCGGTTCCTGGCCATCGGCATTTACCGGAAATTGAGCAAGGGCTTCGTGGTATGACATCAAACGATGTTGACTTGACGTTTACACCACATCTGTTGCCTATTATTCGAGGTATTCACTCAACGTTATATGCTCGATTGACGTCTGACGTCGATTTGCAACAACTGTTTGAAGATCGATATAGAGATGAACCCTTCGTGGATGTCATGCCTGCGGGTTCTCATCCTGAGACGCGATCGGTCAGGGGTGTCAATGTCTGTCGTCTGGCCGTGCATCGTCCGCAAGGTCGAAACACTGCGGTCGTTTTAGCGGTAGAAGACAATCTGGTAAAAGGCGCAGCAGGTCAGGCTATTCAAAATATGAATCTGATGTTGGGGCTGCCTGAAACCGCCGGATTGGTATCGCCAGCGCTGTCACCGTAGAGCGTAAAACAGATACGAAGCCGATAGCCATGGTTTGAGTGGGTGGTTTTTTAACCGTATTAGGATGAATTACGTCATCTTTTTAGGTCTTGGAATCCAGAGATTTCGCCCCCATTTTATATTCGCGTTGGGTTTTTTGCTTGTAAATACAAAAGGATACGAGTCATGCCCATGAAGCAAGGCTCCTTATCTGCTCAGAGCAGCAATCGGAACGGCATAATACTTGACTAAATTGCTCGGTCAAGTAAACTGATCAGTAATGCGAATGAGAGGAATTCCCAAATGAGTGCAGAAGTCAGCATTGACGACTTCGAAATGCCTGATCCTTTGGTGTTTACCGAAGCGGCAGCTTTGAAAGTTAAAGAACTAATCGAAGAAGAGGGAAATCCGGATCTCATGCTTCGTGTGTTCGTTTCCGGTGGAGGCTGCAGTGGCTTTCAGTACGGCTTTACATTCGATGAGGTTCTTAACGACGGCGATACTGAGGTTCAGAAGGAAGGTGTCAAACTCCTGATCGACCCAATGAGCTTTCAATATCTTACCGGTGCAGAGATCGATTACACCGAAGGTCTGGAAGGATCTCAGTTCGTTATACGTAATCCAAATGCAACGACAACCTGCGGCTGCGGATCTTCATTCTCAGTGTAAGGCGGTGTAGTTGATAGGGTTGTACTAAAAACCTGATTTACGCTAGTAGTGATCAGGTTTTTTTATGCTCGGAATTCATGATCAATCCTTAGAGCTTAGAGCTTAGAGCTTAGAGCTTAGAGCTTAGAGCTTAGAGCTTAGAGCTTAGA
>CAZCKD010000172.1:0-2893 GCA_964498925.1 uncultured Granulosicoccaceae bacterium | reverse complement strand
CTTAGAGCTTAGAGCTTAGAGCTTAGAGCTTAGAGCTTAGAGCTTAGAGCTTAGAGCTTGGAGCGGGGAAGGTGTTAATTAAGACCTTCCCCTACGGGAGTTAGTCTGCTGCAGCGACCTGATCATCAATATCGGCTATGACGCTTTGCATCTGAGCCGTCATCTCGCCGGAAATAGATTTGAGCTCTGCCATGTATTTTTTAGGCAGTGGCTGTGCCGCCGGCAGTTCCACTTTCAATGGATCATAGTGCACATCGTTTACACGGAATTCGTAGTGCAAGTGGGTTCCTGTAACACGTCCTGTCTTCCCTACGTAGCCAATGACATCGCCCTGTTTGACTCGTTTTCCAACTTTCGACTTTGAGGAAATTTTTGACATATGCGCATAGAGCGTCGTGAAGCGTTGGCCATGTTGAAGAATGACCGTTTTTCCATAGGCGCCCTTAGTGCCCGCTGAAAGCACGGTGCCATCCGCAGTTGCATAAATTGGGGATCCATGTGGCGAGCCGTAATCTACACCACGATGCGCTCGAATTTTATGCAGTACCGGGTGAAGCCGTTTGGGGTCGAATCTGGATGTGATACGGACGACATCAACAGGGTGTCTGAGAAAAGTCCTACGCAGTGACTCGCCAGTTGGACTGTAGTAACTGGTTTTACCGTCATCGGTCGTGAAGCGAATCGCTCGATGGACCTTACCGCCTCTGGCGAATTCAGCAGCCAGGATGTCTCCATCACCAATGTAACTGCCGTCTCTATAAAGTCGGTCGTATACAAGCGCAAATTGATCGCCTTTGCGGATGTCTCTAGCGAAATCCAGCTCCCATTGGAAAATATCAGCCAATTCCATGATGGTGGATTGTTTTAAATTCGCTTGTTCGGCGGCCAGGTAGAGCGACTGTTCAATGGTGCCTGAGGTGACTACACGTTCTTTCTCGACAGGTAGATCGATAGATGCCACAGCAAAGTCGTTAGCCGAGCGTCGGATAGTAATTCGCCTGTCTTTCCCTACTCGTACTTGAAGACTGTGGAAATCTCCTTCTGCCGTTTGTGTGATATCCAGCTTCTGGCCGATTCGCAGATTCGAGAGGTGGTCCTTGACGATATTGTCTGTTAGTAATTGCGGCATTTGATCGATAGAGACGCCGTGTTTATTGAGAATGCCAGACAACGTGTTCCCGGCTGCCACAGTAACGGTGGAAGTCGTTGCACCAGCTGGCGCAATTTGTTGGTTTCTAACAGCTTCAATAGACGGGTGATCTGCAAGAGGGGACAACTTAGCCAACTCCTCGATCGGTAGGTCCGTATTTTCCGGTTCAGTATTTACACTTGGCAAATCGAATAAGGCATCCAAATCTTCAGGGACGCCAATGCTGTCGGCATGTCCTTGGACTATTGGTCCTGAAAAGGACGTTGTATTGTCGCCAAGTCCTTGGACTATTGGTCCGGAAAAGGACGGTGTATTCTCGTCTGTGGAGTCAGGATTGTTGGAAAAGTGCTCGGCCAGCGCATCAACCGAATCATCAAAAAAGAACGTAGGCGTATGTACGACGGGCTTTTCGATGACTAGCGGCTGCGGTTTCGCTGCAACCTCTTTGGGTGTTGCTATTTTTCCGGTACTGGCAGTGGTCCAGAAAATGCCGCCAGCGATGCAAGCCAGGGCCGCAGCGGCTTTGCCGTAGTGATTGAATCCGGTTTCTTCCATTGAGCTAGAGTTGCGAACTGCACCTAGACTTCCGCTTCCGGATACTCGAACATGTCGGGAATTGGATCGCTTTCGAGAAAATCTCTCGGCGGCTCTGGCTTGTTTGCGCGACTTGTTGCCCGCACGGTTATTATCAGCGACAGAGTAGCCTCTGGGCGACATGTCCACGCAATGCGGACGGAATTGAGCGTTTCTATTTGTCAACGCGATTGTCCGTTCGAAGGTTCGGATTATGAGTTAGTGGCGCATTTTTTCGTTATAGTCGCTTTCGCAAGCGTTAGCGCACGTTAAGTGTAGACCACTTCGCAATTTTTAACAGCATTTCTTTAACAATAATTCAATGACAATCAGAAGGTTATTGTTGTTATTTCGACTTTAATATTGGAGCAGTAATCAGGATATGGCCTCGGAAATTACCAGTGGTGGTGACAACGTTGATGTTGATGAGCAAATGGCGTTGCTATCGCGCGGTGCAGACGAGATTTTGCTTGAGAGTGAGCTCAAGGATCGAATCTCTGAAGGTAAGCCGCTGAGAATCAAAGCCGGTTTCGACCCTACCGCACCGGATTTGCATCTTGGTCATACCGTGCTGCTCAACAAAATGCGGCAGTTTCAGCAGCTGGGCCATCAGGTGATATTTCTTATCGGGGATTTCACGGGAAGAATCGGGGACCCCAGCGGGCGAAACGCCACCCGGCCAGCTCTTGATGATGAAGCCATATTGGCTAATGCTCAAACCTATAAAGAACAGGTGTTCAAAATTCTTGATCCAGAGCTGACCGAGGTTCGCTTCAATGCTGAGTGGTTTGGCCCCATGACTGCCACAGACCTTATCCGATTGGCGTCTAGGCAAACACTAGCGCGCATGCTGGAACGGGATGATTTTGCCAAGCGTTATAAAGAGCAGCAGCCAATCGCTTTGCACGAATTTTTGTATCCGATGGTTCAGGGCTACGATTCGGTTGCTCTTGAATGCGATGTCGAACTAGGTGGAACAGATCAGAAATTCAATCTGCTCATGGGACGCGAGCTTCAGAAGGCGAACGGTCAGAAACCGCAAATTGTTTTGACCATGCCGTTGTTAGAAGGCTTGGACGGTGTTCAGAAGATGTCCAAGTCCTTGAACAACTATGTGGGGGTGGATGATCAGCCCAACGATATGTTTGGCAAGCTCATGTCTATTCCTGA
>CAZCKD010000171.1:0-7635 GCA_964498925.1 uncultured Granulosicoccaceae bacterium | reverse complement strand
GCCCCTGATTATCTTCAGAGAGTGCCGATGCAGCTACGATAATCGCACTGTCAATGGTTGTTACCAGATAAGTGACAATCAGAAAAATCAGCAGCATTGAAACAAGCCACGCGCTGGCAGGCTCGAACATCAGTTGAGTCAGCGCAAAAATCTTCAAACCTACAGCGCTGTTTATTAGTTCACCCTTTGCTAAACCGCTTAGCTCCAGAGAAATGGCATGCCCTCCTGCCCATGACATCCAATTCATTGTGAGAAAAGCAGGAAGCACAATGGTGGCGAAAAGGTATTGGCGAATGGACCTGCCCTTGGAGATTCTAGCGAGGAAGATTCCGATGAAAGGAGAGAACGATAACCACCAGCCTGCCCAGTGATACATCGACCATGTTCCCTGCCATGCCTGCAAGCCGTCGCCAACTGTCGTACCGTCTTTCCTCCAAACTTCGAACGTCATAGACGGTAAATGGATAAGGTAATCGAATACACTGACCGTTAATGTCAATAGTGCCTCCTTAAAGGAGCTTGCCAACAGAATCGTTGCTAGAAAGATAAAACTTAGCAACATATTCGAGTTGGAAAACCATTTTATTCCTCGTCCGATTCCTGAAACAGCGGAGGCTGCAGCCAGGAAAAAAACAAAAGTGCTCGCAGCTATTTTTGATGAAACACTTGCGTTTCCTTCGTCATCTAGTAACCAGTGAACATCGCTAATATGAGCGAACGCCATGACGGATTCTTCCAATGCGTATCCAAGAATTTGAATAACGCCGAAGACCGTTGCAACGACTGTTAATATTTCAATGAGATGCCCAAACCATCCTTTCATAGATTTTCCAAAGAGTGGTAATAGGGCTGTTCTTATTGTTAAAGGTAAGCGTTGTCTATGTCCTGTGTAGCCGACGGCTAAGCCTACGATTGCGTAGCTGGCCCATCCTGCAAATCCCCAATGTGCATACGACCATTTAAGTGCGCTAGACGTATTCTCACTGCTGCCTGTTGCACTCAGTGCTCTAATCACATCTGGATTATTTTCCAATCCCGCAATAGGTTCGGCGATTCCCCAAGTAAGGAGGCCAACTCCCATACCCACGCCGAATATCATTGAGAACCAGGAAAAGAATGAATACTGGGTTGAGTCATCACGCATTCCCAATTTTCTGGATCCGATAGACGGTGTTATCGCAAGGGCTATGCTGAAAACAAAAACGACTGCGACACTCCAGATGATCCAATGCGGAAATTTCGCTAAGTAGAAATCACCTGCTCGGCTTAAGAACGATGGTGTAAAAGAGGGAAATAATACGGTTGCTAAAACCAGCAGCATGCAGACCAAACCACTTCCAACAAGCACCGGAGAGAATAACGGCTTGAGTCGTGTGTTTTCACTAAAAATGACTTCTGCATTGTTCATAATGGATGCCTGGCTTCAATGACACGAATCAGAATGCGAAAGGGTTAGCTGTCGTCGCACTCAAAGGAAAATCAACGGTCAGTTAAGCTCATACCAGCAAAGCACAGGCCAGCTAAGAAGCGAAAAGCACACGTCTCACGTAACGTTAGATTCTATGGCCTTTGGCATAGTTATCGCTCTTTTCGGTTTGTAGAATTTGTTAATTATTGAGTTAAGCCTTCTATTAGTGCGCACGTAGTGCGAACCCAAGAGATTTGAATGTTTGCAAATAACCTCTCGATCGATACCTGGAGCGAGGAACTATGTTCTAGCTTCAATCAGTCATTTTGTCTAGCGCCTCATACACTGCATCAACATCCATTGTTTAGCGAAGAAGCTATCGTGGATCTCTTAGATAACCTTCCAAAGAAGCAAATCCAGTGTTACACCATGGTTGCGGATGCAACCAACAAAGATAGCATCAAGGCTGTTGATCCTGATCATTGCAGTGGTGCAGAACTCTATGAAGCTGCAAAGTCAGGGCTGTTTTGGTTTAACCTGAAAAGGCTAGAAACTTTTGATAGTAGCTATCAAGGTTTATTAGATGAGATGTTTGATCAACTCAGAAAAAGAGGCGCACCTCTCAGTGGTTTGCATGAGATGAGTTGCGATTTGTTGCTGACATCTCCGGGTGCGCATACGCACTATCACATTGATAGAGGCCCCAGCGCTTTGTGGCATTTAGTGGGGACTAAAAAATTATGGGCCTATCCCACCATGGATTTTAATTTCATATCCCAACGAGATATGGAAGCAATTTTCGCTGGGAAAATGCTTGAGTACCTTCCGTATGATCAGAGCATGGATAAATCTAGCGAGTCCTGTGTTTTAGAGCCGGGACAAGTAGTTTGGTGGCCTAACTCTGCCCCCCATCGGGTAGAGAACAATGAGATGTGTGTTTCTATCAACTGTTCCTACAAAACGACTGCGTCTGTCAAACGATTTAATATTCAACGGGCTAATCACTACATGATGAGACCTTTAGGTTCTCGTAAGCCCAGTGTCGCTGAATCTGGCATGTCGTCTTCGATAAAAGAATTCTCCTACCGAGCAAGCAATCGTATTTTGTCCTACCGGCCCAAGGAAAATTTTCGGGATGACTATGCGACGTATCTCGCTATTGATGTTTCCAAGCCAGGTTGCCTGGTAGAACTTTCTAAGCCCGGGAAACCAGCGTTTCTCCAGTAGGTTCTCGTTGGGTCGAGAATCTGACATCTGATATTCGTAATGCGTATGACAGGGCAAGAGGCATCTTTCCTGTCGAATGCGGCTGTGATCTAAAGCGGCATTTTTGCTCTGTATTCTCCATCTGAGCAGTGCACTCTGCGCACCGGTGGGCGATTTAGTCATTCCCCGACCGAGCCCATCGGCTGATTCCCATCTATACGCAGCCATTCTGAGAAGAAAATCTCCCATCGGCAGCGCCCTCCAGCGCTCATGTCCTCGATGCGGTGGCCGGAGCCTACTGGGCTTACAGGGTCAATCAAAATGTGGTGACAAGGAGGTCATATACTAGTATGGTAGAATGCTGAAACAGCAAAAATTGCCGCCAAAACGCCCAATTCCAGTGCCATATTGCCTGAACTAGGCACCGTGAGTTCTGGATATGCCTCTTTAGGAGGCGATCCTCGTCATAACGGCTTTTTTGTAGGGGCAGGTCAACCAGTGACCGAGTCTCTCAGTTTGTATTGAAGTACTTATTGTTATAACCACTAAGGAGAAATGCACATGTACAAGAAACTCTTAATCGGCGCTGCTGCAGGCCTGACAATGCTGAGCGGCGCAGTTGCTGCTGACGATTGGCGTGTTTGGAACATCCACCACGATGGTCACCCCAATACAGCTGCAATGGATCGTTTTGCAGAGCTTGTAGAATCATCTACAAACGGTGAAATCAACGTTGACGTATTCCACGGCGGCGTACTGGGTTCTCAGCCAGATGCGCTGGAGCAGGTTCGAATCGGCGCTATCGAAGTCGGTAACTTCAACCTCGGCCCTATCGGCCCGATGGTTAAAGAAGCTAACCTCGTATCTTTACCTTTCATCTTCAAAAGCGTTCCACACATGTTTCGCGTTCTAGAAGGTGAAGCAGGTCAAACAATCTCTGCAGCCATGGGCGACGCAGGCATCCTGCCTTTGGCATGGATCGACGCAGGTGCACGTTCTTTCTACACTCAAAAGCCAATCAACACACCAGCTGATGTTGAAGGCCTGAAGATTCGTGTAATGAACAACAACCTATACACGTCAATGATCTCTGCAATGGGCGGCAACCCTTCACCAATGGCTTTCTCTGAAGTTCAGCAAGCTCTAAAGACAGGTGTTGTTGATGGTGCAGAAAACAACTTCCCTTCATTCAAGAACGTTGGTCACTACGAAGTGACTACTCACTACTCACTCAGCGAGCACTTGATCATCCCTGAGTGCATCTGTGTAAACACTAAGAAGTTCAACGCACTGTCTGCTGACATGCAAGCTGCAGTACGTGAGTCTGCTGAAGCGGCTGCTCTATATCAGCGTGAGCTATGGTCAGTACAGTCTGAGCAAGCTCGTAAAGACGTTGAGGCTGCAGGCATCAAAGTCAACGAAGTTGCTGACAAAGGTCCTTTCCAAGCCGCTATGGTTTCGGTTTATGATGACTACTTAGCTGCTAACCCTGATATGCGTGCGTTGGTAGAAATGGCTCAAGCTACTGAATAAGATCTTTATCAGAGATTATTCTTAGTAAAGCTAAGCACGCCCGGCATCTCAAAAGGATGTCGGGCGTTTTTTTTAAGGACAGGAATTGAATGAGCGATTTACCTGAAAAGCCTTCATATCTCCGATATCTTGAAGCGATATCCAATGTGCTTTCTCGTATCTGCCTGCTATTGGCGGGCACTGCTCTGGTTGTAATGACCGCCATATTTGCTTGGCTGGTTTTTGGTCGTTATGTATTAAACGATACGCCAACATGGGTAGAGCAGGTATCGTTGCTCCTCGTGATGGTTATTGCCTTTTTAGGCGCAGCTGTTGGTGTTCAGCAGGATACCCACCTGTCGGTCGTATTGTTTCGCACCATGCTGCCGGCAAAAGTTCGAACCGTATTTGTATTCGTAACAGACGTGTTGATGGCCGCATTCGGTGCCCTGATGTTCTGGTACGGACTCGAACTCACTCAATTTAAATGGAATACGCTGATCCCGCTGATTCAATGGTCGGAGGGCTTGCGATCGCTGCCACTCACTATCTGCGGTGCTCTCGTGTTCCTGTTTTCAGTTGGTCATTTGATTCGTTTGTTCCTTGGTAGGGACGAACGTGTAGATAGCATAGAGTAAAGGGCGAACATGGGACTTGCACTGCTTCTCGGGGTATTTGCCCTTTGTGTCGTTATCGGAACGCCTGTTGCCTTTGCGCTTGGTATCGCTGCTCTGTCGGCTTTCTGGTTTGAAGGCTTGCCTCTGTTCGTTGTTTTTCAGCGCATCGTGTCGGGCATCAACGTGTTCTCGTTGATGGCTATTCCATTTTTCATTTTTGCTGGCGAGTTGATGTTCCATGGCGGTATTGCCATGCGACTGGTTCGATTTGCACAGGCAGCGGTGGGTGCCGTGCGTGGTGGTCTGGGCATTGTGAATGTTTTTTCATCCATGCTGTTCGGTGGAATATCCGGATCGGCAATAGCTGATATTTCAGCGCTAGGATCCATTCTCATTCCAGTGATGAAAGATAAAGGATACGACGCTGACTATGCGGTTAATGTGACGGTGACGTCTTCCATCGCCGGTATCATCATTCCGCCAAGCCATAACATGATTATATTTGCGCTTGCGACCGGTGGATCCATCTCGATTTCCAAGCTCTTTCTGGCAGGTGTCGTGCCGGGCGTTCTTATGTGTATTTGTCTAGCTGTTGCGGCTTATGCAGTTGCAGTAAGACGTGGGTACCAAGCGGAAGAGTTTCCTGGTTGGACTGTCGTTGCAATAAGTTTTGCCAGCGCAATTCCCGGACTAATGACAGCAGTCATCATTGTAGGCGGCGTCCTTTCCGGTATTTTTACAGTGACCGAGTCCGGTGCGTTCGGTGCAATGTACGCTTTTGTTGTGACTATTTTGGTGTACCGCAGCATCACCTGGGAAAAATTTAAATTAGCAGTTGTACAGTCAGTGCGGACAACCTCCATGGTGATGATTCTCATCGCCTGTGCTGGCGCGTTTGCTTACATGCTGACGTTTTTCCGTGTACCTAGCCTAACCGTCGACTTCCTGCTCGGTATCAGTGAAAACCCCATTCTGATTCTTTTGATGATCAATGGTGTTTTGTTACTGCTTGGAATGATCATGGATATGGCTGCGCTGATATTAATCTGCACACCGATCTTTCTACCCATCATGAATACGTTGGGAATTGATCCTTACCAGTTCGGTATGATTCTTTTGGTGAATCTAGGCTTAGGCCTATGCACACCGCCCGTGGGGTCTTGCCTGTTTGTAGGTTGTGCTGTGGGTAAATTGCCGATGGAAAAAGCTATCCGTACCATTTGGCCATTTTACTTAGCGATATTCACGGCTTTGATGTTAATCACCTTTGTGCCTGCTATCTCATTGACGCTTCCACGTCTGCTCGGCGGTTAAATACGCAGTCTAAACACAGCCATTGAAGTCCGTTTGCGTCCAATAATTCCTCGTTGGGATAGGGGGCATGGATGCTGATCAACACTTAACGGGCTTGAAAAGATGTCGGAATTAACGTTGAATGGCGTTAATTTCCCAACACAATTCCATGCACATGCCTAGATCAGCAAGAATCGTCCTGTTTTTGCTTCTACTCACTCCCGCATTATCGTATGGGGATATTCTCAAACTAGACACGGATACGTCGCTACGAGCTGTTTATCTCATACCCGATGACGATGCGGAGCTTGTCACCGTGGCTATGGTCATCATGGCTGGTGAGGTTAATGCTCGAGGCCCTGAAGGCTTATCGCACTATCTGGAGCATCTGGTGTTCTGGCATGCGGATAACGTCAAGGGAGAGCCCATTCATGCGCGCGACGGAAATGCCTGGGTTAATGGTTTGGTGACGTCGTATTACAACCGTGGTGAAATATCTGAATTGGATGACATGGTTGAGTTTGCCCGTCGAGTTCTTACGCCACCCGAGCTGGCTCGAAATTTCATGCTAGGAGAACGCGACGTCGTTAATCGTGAGTACGATTTACGCGTATCTGAAAATCCTGATTGGCGCGTTCTCACTGATCTACACAAGGGACTCTATGCCGACCACCCTGCATCCAGAAGTGTTATAGGTTCACGCGAAAGTATTGGCGCTTTGAGCATACTGCAAGCCTTCAACTTTCATCAGTCCTTTTATCACGGTACTAATTCAGTTCTTATCATCAAAGGAAACGTGTCGGAAAAGCAGATTGTTAACCTTGTTAATTCACGATTTTCCAGCCTTCCGGGATCAGAGGAATTGATAGACACATCAAATACCCAAGCCTGGAGACAGAGTACGGTCTCAGGAAGTTTGGACGAAGTGAAAGACTATAGAGAAAAACAGGCTGCTTCGGAGAGGGTGATCTATACGTCGTTATCGAATTGGACGAGCGAGCAAGATTCGCTTCAAGGGCTGTACACATTGATTTTCGCGCGCAAATTACTTGAATCTGCCTTGCCGGGCAGTCTTGCAAAGCCGCTTCGACTGGATAATTTCATTATTAGTCGTTATGACATCGGCATCAATAGAATAATCGATGAACAGATAGAATTGAATATCTTCGCCGTTCCGGATGATGGTATCTCTTTGGAAACGGCTAATCTAAGCCTGAGTGATGCTCTTGCTCAGCTAGGTGCTGAGGGCGTACCGCAGAAAAGCTTCGATAGGATAAAAAAACGCTGGTTACAAACTGCAAAGCGCGAGGCGAGCGATCTCGAAACACTTTTATGGCGAACGTGGTGGCATATTTCATCCGGAGTAGAACCCAATGACAATCGCGATCATCTACAGCGGATAGAGTCTGTCAATCTGTCTGATCTTAATTCGTTGATGGCTGCCTTAGGTAAACCACAACGCAAGAATGTCGGTCTCATTAAAGGAGAATAAAATATGCTTGTGTTAAAAGCTGACGGTTTTAGTTCGTCTCGATGCTCGACACTTTACAGAGCGGCGTTAACGACGATTGCAGCAGTTGTAATATCCAGTTGCGCAAC
>CAZCKD010000170.1:0-7663 GCA_964498925.1 uncultured Granulosicoccaceae bacterium | reverse complement strand
GCTTGTTCTTCACATTCGCTAACCCCTTCATTGGTCAGGTCGCTGGGTAATCCCACTCGTAACCGATTTGTTTCCTTTTAAGGGTCTTAGGACTGGAGAGCTAACGTGAACCTGAATCTCACATTATTTGGTCAGGCCATCTCGTTCGCAATCTTCGTCATGTTTTGCATGAAGTACGTGTGGCCACCTATCATGGGTGCTCTGCGCGAACGTCAGGCAAAAATTGCGGAGAGCCTCGCTGCAGCCGAGCAAGGCGAACAGCGACGCGAAGAGGCAGAGGCCGAAATCGCTACAATGTTGCAGGATGCCAAAGCGCAATCTGCTGAAATTGTAGCGGCAGCACAGAAACGTGCTAATGAGTTGGTAGAAGACTCAAAATCAACAGCGCGTGCCGAAGGCGAGCGTCTGTTAGCAGCAGCGCAATCAGAAATCGAGCAAGAAGTTGTTGGTGCTCGTGAAGCTTTGCGTAAGCAAGTGGGATCCATCGCTGTTGATGGTGCTAAGAAAATTCTTGGTGCCGAAGTCAATGCGGATTCTCATGCCAAGGTTATTGATGACCTCGTAGGTCAAATCTGATCATGGCTGATTTCACTACAGCGGCTCGACCTTACGCCAAGGCAGTCTTCGAAATGGCTCAAGAAATGGGCAAGTTCGATGACTGGTCTGGTCGGCTGGCCTTTTGGTCTGCATTGGTCAGTAATCCAGATATGTCCCAGCGTTTGGATGCACCGGGACTTACTCATCAGGACCGTGCCGGCATGATCGAGGCCGTGGTCGGTGATGACATGGACGATCACAGCCGAAATTTTGTCCGTCTTCTTTCTGAAAATAACCGATTGGCGTTACTGCCGGATATCCAGGGTATTTTTGAAGAGTTGCGGGCAGAAGCCGAAGGCGAAATCGAAGCAACCGTGACATCGGCATTTGAACTGACAGATGATCAGCGTAATAACATTATCGCTGCATTATCGAAGCGATTAGATCGCAAAGTTCGAATTGTCAATGAAGTGGATAGTGACTTGATAGGTGGCGCGATCATCCGCGCTGGCGATTTAGTCATTGATGGCTCTCTGAAAGGACGAGTCGAGAATATGGAGCGCACCGTCGTCAACTGATGACGCGCGCCGGCGATCTGCAAGGGTCGCAAGATTTTTGCTTAGCTTGAGGAATTGGTCTTCAAGGTGAGCACACCAGTTTCCAGAGGATTGAAGTCATGCAACTGAACCCATCCGAAATCAGCGAGCTGATCAAACAACGGATCGGCAATTTCGAAGCGTCAGCTGACGCTCGTACCGAAGGTACTATCGTTAGCCTTAATGACGGTATTGTTCGAATTCACGGTCTCACCGATGCGATGTCGGGCGAGATGCTCTCATTCTCCAACGACCTTTACGGCTTGGCGCTTAACCTTGAGCGTGACTCAGTAGGTGCGGTTGTTCTGGGTAACTACGAAGAACTGTCTGAAGGTGACAAAGTCCAGTGTACTGGCAAGATCCTCGAAGTTCCGGTTGGTCCTGAACTGCTGGGCCGAGTTGTTAACTCACTGGGTCAGCCTATCGATGGAAAGGGTCCTGTTGATGCAGCAATGACAGCACCTATCGAAAAGGTTGCACCGGGTGTAATCGAACGTCAATCAGTTGATCAGCCGGTACAGACCGGTCTGAAAGCGATCGATGCGATGGTACCTGTTGGTCGAGGCCAGCGTGAATTAATCATTGGTGATAGACAGACGGGTAAAACAGCTGTTGCCGTTGATGCAATCATCAACCAAAAAGACAAAGGCATTAAGTGTGTATACGTTGCCATCGGTCAGAAGCAATCCACTATTGCTAACGTTGTATCCAAGCTCGAAGAACACGGCGCGTTGGAAAACACCATCGTTGTAGCGGCTGGCGCATCTGACTCTGCAGCGATGCAGTACATTGCTCCATACGCAGGCTGTTCAATGGGTGAGTACTTCCGTGACCGTGGTGAAGATGCACTGATCGTATATGATGATCTGACTAAGCAGGCTTGGGCCTACCGTCAGGTTTCATTGCTACTCCGTCGTCCTCCGGGTCGTGAAGCTTATCCTGGTGACGTTTTCTATCTCCATTCACGTCTACTTGAGCGTGCTGCTCGCGTTAATGCTGAATACGTTGAAAAATTCACAGACGGTGCTGTTAAAGGCCAGACAGGTTCATTAACTGCTCTGCCAATCATCGAAACACAGGCTGGTGACGTTTCTGCCTTCGTACCGACTAACGTAATCTCAATTACTGATGGCCAGATCTTCCTCGAAACGGATCTGTTCAACTCTGGTATCCGTCCTGCGATCAACGCCGGTCTGTCGGTATCACGAGTAGGTGGTGCGGCTCAGACTAAAATCATCAAGAAGCTGGGTGGTGGTGTTCGATTGGCACTGGCTCAGTACCGTGAATTGGCGGCTTTCGCTCAGTTCGCATCTGATCTTGATGAAACAACTCGTAAGCAGCTAGAACGTGGTCAGCGCGTTACAGAGCTCATGAAGCAGAAGCAGTATTCTCCGCTTTCAATTTCTGAAATGGGCGTATCTCTGTTCGCTGCGAACGAAGGCTATCTTGATGATGTTGATGTCACGAAGATTGTTAGCTTCGAAGAGGGCATGCACGCGCACTTCCGAAGCAATCACCAGGATCTCTTAGATCAAGTTGAAGAGTCTGGCGATTGGAACGGTGACATCGAAGCTGCTTTCCGCAAAGGCCTCGATGCATACAAGGCAAACGGAAGCTGGTAACACCAGATTCTTATAGGCATTGTTTGCAACGACTTTGAAGAGACGCTGATATGGCTTCAGGTAAAGAAATAAGGACGCAGATCAAGAGTATTCAAAATACTCAGAAGATCACTAAGGCCATGGAAATGGTGGCGGCGTCCAAAATGCGTAAAGCACAAGACCGTATGCGGGCGAATCGTCCGTATGCGCAAAAGATGCGTAGCGTTATTGGACACGTCGCATCAGCCAATGTTGAATACCACCACCCGTACCTGATGGATCGCGAAAATGTATCGCGCGTCGGCTACATCGTGGTTTCAACAGATCGTGGATTGTGCGGTGGTCTGAACACAAATGCGTTCAAGAAAGCCGTCAACTCCATGAGTGAGTGGTCTGAAAAAGGCGCTGAAATCGATATCGTTACTATCGGTAAAAAGTCGGCTCAGTTTTTTGCTCGCATGGGTGGCAATGTTGTCGGTAAGGTCGCTGACCTGGGTGATGCACCGGAGCTATCAGAATTGATCGGATCTGTTCGCATCATGCTGGATGCATACGATGAAGGTCGTCTAGATCGTTTGTACATTGTGGAAAACGAATTCGTTAACACGATGACTCAAACACCAGCGGTTACTCAACTGTTACCGGCTGCAGCGGATGTTGACGAACAGCTTCAGCACCACTGGGATTACATTTACGAGCCGGACGCCAAGGAAGTGGTTGATCACCTGATGACTCGATATATCGAATCACTGGTTTATCAAGCAGTTGTCGAAAACGTGGCCTGCGAAATGTCAGCGCGAATGATTGCGATGAAGAGTGCATCGGATAACGCCGGTGAACTGATTGGCGAATTGCAGCTTGTTTATAACAAGGCACGTCAGGCATCTATTACACAAGAGATTTCCGAGATCGTCGGCGGCGCAGCAGCCGTATAGACGAACGGGTACCAGACAAAACTTAAGGGCAGGACATACATCATGAGTACAGGAACTATTGTCGAAATCATCGGCGCGGTTATCGACGTGGAATTCCCACGTAACGCCGTACCTAAAACCTACGATGCACTGAATGTTGCCGACAGCGAAACTGTACTGGAAGTACAAGGTCAGCTGGGTGACGGTATCGTACGTACTATCGCCATGGGTACTTCAGAAGGTCTGAAGCGTGGTGTTCAAGCTACTAACACTGGCGCACCTATCTCAGTTCCAGTTGGTGAAGCGACTCTGGGTCGTATCATGAACGTTCTGGGTCATCCTATCGATGAAGCGGGCCCTATCGGTACAGAAGAGCGCATGCCGATTCACCGTGAGCCGCCAACTTATGCTGAACAATCCGGTTCTACAGAACTTCTGGAAACTGGCATCAAAGTTATCGACTTGCTTTGCCCGTTCGCTAAAGGCGGTAAGGTTGGCCTGTTCGGTGGTGCTGGTGTAGGTAAGACGGTAAACATGATGGAGCTGATTCGTAATATCGCGATCGAGCACTCAGGTTTCTCGGTATTCGCAGGTGTTGGTGAGCGAACTCGTGAAGGAAACGATTTCTACCACGAAATGAAAGACTCCAACGTTCTTGATAAAGTATCGCTGGTTTACGGTCAGATGAATGAGCCTCCGGGTAACCGTCTTCGAGTGGCTTTGACGGGTCTGACTATGGCGGAGCACTTCCGTGACGAAGGTCGTGACGTTTTGATGTTTATCGACAACATCTACCGTTACACACTAGCCGGAACCGAAGTATCAGCACTGCTGGGTCGTATGCCTTCAGCGGTAGGTTACCAGCCGACACTAGCACAAGAGATGGGTGCGCTTCAGGAGCGAATCACATCAACTAAGACCGGTTCAATCACGTCAATCCAGGCTGTATATGTACCGGCGGATGATTTAACAGATCCATCTCCTGCAACAACGTTTGCTCACTTGGATGCAACGGTTGTACTTTCTCGTAACATCGCGGAACTGGGTATCTACCCGGCGGTAGATCCACTGGATTCCACGTCACGTCAGCTGGATCCTCTGGTTATCGGTCAAGAACACTACGACACTGCACGTTCAGTTCAGAACACGCTCCAGCGTTATAAAGAGCTGCGCGACATCATCGCCATCCTGGGCATGGACGAACTATCTGAAGAAGATAAGCTCGTTGTTGCTCGAGCTCGTAAGGTGCAGCGTTACCTGTCTCAGCCATTCTTTGTTGCTGAAGTATTCACAGGTTCACCGGGTAAGTACGTATCACTGAAAGATACTATTGCTGCTTTCCAAGGCATCGTTGCTGGTGAATACGATCACTTGCCAGAACAGGCGTTCTACATGCAAGGCACTATCGAAGAAGTACTCGAGAATGCTAAGAAAGAGGAAGCTGCATAATCATGGCCTCCTCTCTCAAAGTTGAGATCGTCAGTGCTGAAAGCGAAATCTGGAGTGGCGACGCCTCTCTGGTGAGCTGTTCGGCGCAGATGGGCGAGGTCGGTATCGCTCCAGGCCATACACCGTTCATCACTCGCATCAAGCCGGGTGAGGTTCGTGTTCAGCCGAGCGACGATAGCGAAGAGCTAGACATCTACGTATCTGGCGGCATCATGGAAGTCCAACCGTATGTTGTGACCATCATGGCCGACACAGCGCTCCGAGTCGATGATATCGATGAGGCAGCAGCGCAGCAGGCAAAAGACGACGCAGAAGCAGCATTGGCAGGTAGTAAGCCTGGCGAAATTGACTACAAAGCTGTTCAAGCACAGCTTGCAGAAGCTGCAGCTCAGTTGCAACTAGTCAAGAAACTGCGACGGTAACTGCTTAATGACATAACGTGCTGGCATTGATGCCTGCGCGGTAGGACAAAAACCCGGGAATTCGTGAGTGCGATTCCCGGGTTTTTTTATGTCTAAAATCTGTCAAATACAGGTATCACGTGAGTTAGAAGTATCGATTGAGACGACTTTTTCGAACAAGTTACCGGGGCAGAGCGAGGGGGTTTCTTGAGCGTGGCAGGGAATTTGTATGTTCAGGGTCTTCGCGAGATCTAGAAAGAAGTCACGTATGCGTACTCTATTGCCACCCGTTTTCCAAGGATTGTCGTCCATCAAAGCAGCAGCACTCAGCTTTGTCATGGTCACATTTGTAATGAGCTCTGCTGTTATGGCGGATGATACCGATGTGTATTTCTCGGCGCTCAAATCGGATCCTAGTGCTCAATCTAATGTGTTGTTTATATTGGATAACTCAGGTTCCATGCGAAACCCGATTGTAGCGGGTGGTCAGTCAAGGATATCGCTGTTGAAATCAGCCATGCACGCGCTACTGGATGATTTAGAAGATACCAACGTCGGCATAATGGAATTCGGTTATTGCGGTGGCACGCATGCCGGTACACATGGATTTAAGTGTGGATGGGGTATTCTGGATCATCCCATTAAAGACATCGCGCAAGCTGGTACGCGTGCAGCGCTGAAGGCAACCGTATCTTCGTTAGAAGCTGAAACAGGTACACCGTTGGTTAGTTCACTTTTTGAAGCGACCAAAGTTATGGTTGGTGGCTCCAAATCACCATTTAACGGTGGACCTGCTTACCCGGGTTCGTTACTTGGTGAATGTCAGTACAACCACATTGTGATGCTCTCAGACGGAGAAGCGTGGGGGCCATCCGATACGACTGCTATTAAAAACTTCATAGGTGAGTCAAGCTGTTCAGGAACCGGTGACGAAGAGTGTGGTGTTGATCTAGCAGCATGGTTGAAAGCTACCGATCAATTCCCTTCCGATGCGAATGATCGACCCAACAATATCAATCTTCATACAATCGGTTTTACGATCGATTCTGATTTTTTGGAGGATCTTGCTGAAGCTGGTGGTGGATCTTACAAGACTGCAGATAACCTTCAAGAATTAGAAGAAGCGTTTACTGAAATTTTAAAAGAAGTAGCAGATGTGGATACGACCATCGTGGCTCCATCCGTGTCTATTGACCAGAACAACAGACTCAGTCAAAGCACCGACTTGTATTTTTCTCTTTTTAAGCCAGCTGTATATTCGATGTGGCATGGCAATTTGAAAAAATATAAGCTTGGTTTTAATACAACAACTGGTGACATCGAAATACAGGCTAAAGGAAATAATGCTGCTGTTGATCCAGCAACGGGTGCCTTTTATGATGATGTGTCCGATTTCTGGAATAACACCACGGAACCTGATGGCGCCACTGTAGTAGAGGGCGGCGCAGCAAACAAATTACCTGGTCAAACTGCGCGTAGGATCTATACGTTTAATAATCCGTTAGGCTCGGCCATTAGCTTTAAAGAGGAAAATATTACCGCCGCTATGTTGGGTAATCCCCCTGTGGCAATTTCAACGCTTATAAAGTGGGCGCGAGGTGAAGACAATACGCAGCGGCCTGATATTGAAACCCCACCTACAGGTGGAAATCGTAAACATATGGGTGATGCGCTGCATTCAACACCTGTCACTGCAAATTACCCATCAGGTACACTTGTCTTTGTAGGCACGAATGAAGGGTTTTTACATGCTATAAATACTGAAGACAACAATGGCACCGAAGAATATGCCATTATCCCCAAAGATCTCCTGCCGAATTTACAGGATTTCTATAAAAACGATAAAGGCACTCCACATCCCTATGGTTTAGATGGAGACTTAGTACTTCGTCATGAAGATACTAATCATAATCAACTGATTGACGATAACGAAACGGCAATCCTATACGTAGGCATGCGCCGCGGTGGCAATAAGTACTATGCATACAATATTTACAACAAGAGCAATCCTAAATTTCTTTGGGAAATAACAGGGGGTGCCGGAGATTTTTCACGATTGGGTCAAACGTGGTCAAGGCCAATTTCCACGAAGGTTCGATTCAATGGTGAAATTCGGAATGTACTGATATTCGGCGGTGGTTATGATGTCAATCAGGATCCTGACG
>CAZCKD010000169.1:0-7704 GCA_964498925.1 uncultured Granulosicoccaceae bacterium | reverse complement strand
AACTATCAGTCAATATAACCTGATATTTTTCCAAAGGTTTCCAGATCTTTAGCAATTAGCTCATCTGATGCGTCCTTATCAAGCCAATAGACTAGAGCACCTGTATCCGAGGCCAATTGTTTCGCGGCATCAGACTCAAGTGCTTCTTTGGCCACTTCTTCAATAATTGCCCGAGCGTCGGCAGGTGTGTCTTTATGAACAAACAACCCGTTCCAAGTAGAAAAATCTAACTCAGGAACGATTTCTGCCGCGGTTCTGACGTCAGGTAAAATGGAAATACGTTCACTTGTCACAGTAGCAAGTACTGTCAGATCATCCAGGCAAGGTTGAATCAACTGCAACGTCGTGTTGATTACGTCGGCATCCCCTGACGCGAGAGTGTTGCAATCGAGAGCGTCAAAACCGGCGTCACCACCCCATTCAAATCCCATTGCTTTTGCCATGGCAAGAGAGTGTCTAGCAGGACTTGTGACATCGCCAAAGTGCCCAAGAATTACCTTGTTCGATTTGGCATAATCGGCAAGCTCTTCCATAGTTTTATAAGGGGAGTCGCCTTTTGCAGCAATGACGAACGGATAGGTTAAAAACACACCTACCGGCTCAAACGGATTACCTTCCAACGGTGGAATCCCTATGTAAGGCCCAACCAATGGAACATCCAATACAAAGCTACCGACGGTATAGCCATCTGCCGGTGCTAACGCCACTTCAACAGCTCCTGGGAACGGCCCTCCACCGCCACCAGGTTTATTAACTACCGCCGCAGCTACATTATATTTCTCCTGCATTTTGTCAGCGATCATGCGGGTCAGTACATCCTCAAGATCGCCAGGAGGCCATGGGACGATGAATTGCACAGGCTTTTCAGGATATGCTGCGAGTGCTGATGATGCACCTAGAGCAAGCCCCAGGAAAGCTGCCGTCATTGATTTCAACATTTTCATTTTCTTTATTCTCTCTCCAAAGTACATTTATATTATTAGTGCAGGCTTAATCGAGACTCAACTACGTGATTAAAGACGTTACCCCAGACCAAAAAACCGTTCCAATTCGACATCCGGAACCTTGACACTGAAAGCATCATATTGACTCTGCCTTGAAGAAGTAAACGTTGTTACGAATCGCTCTCCAAAGCAGTTATTAGCAAATTCGGAATTTTGCAGCCGCTCTATCGCCTCAGGCATTGAGCGAGCATAATCGGGTACGTCGCTCAGTCCAAATCCTGCTCCTACGACAGCATCGTGCGGTTCTATTTTATTCTGAACCCCGTCTAACCCAGCTGCGAGAGTTGCCGCAACGTTAAAATAGGGATTTACATCAGAGCCTGCCAATCGATTTTCGACACGTAGTGAAGAAGGTGAGTGCCCAACCACGCGGAAACAAGTGGTACGATTTTCGTAGCCCCAAGTGAGGGCCGGTGGTGCGAAGGTGTCCGGCGCAAACCGGCGGTAAGAATTCACAGTTGGCAAAAACATCAGGCTTAGGTCGCCTACGTGCTGCTGCAATCCACCAATGAAGTGACGGAAGCTGTCACTCATGGCGTGCTCTGCAGATTCATCATAGAAAATAGCGTTGCCCTCAGGATCCAGTAAAGACATATGAAGGTGCATCGACTGGCTATCTGCCTGTTCGGACCAACGGGGCATGAAGGTGACGCATTTATCTTCACGCATGGCCAACATACGCAAAAAATTCTTTAACAGTACCACTTGATCAGCAGGCTCAATTCCGCTACCAGCATCTATACATATCTCCATAAAGCCCCCGCCAATTTCTTCATGCATCTTCGTGACTTTTATGCCTAGACTATCGCACATATCGGAAACAGCTTTGTACCAATCCGATTGCAGTACCTGATAAATAAGCAAGTCATGACTTTTGTGTAAAGTTGCGGTCTTCAGATTGCGAAAGTTCTTGGCTTGGGCACTTTCATCAGTTTCATCAAACAGCGTGTACTCCAGCTCCAAGCCATAGTGCGCTTTGTAACCGGTATCAGTTGCTCGCTGAATGATCTTTTGCAGCAACGCACGGGGGCAAAATTCCGCCGTTTCGTCGGCGAACTGCGAAAGAAGCAATAAATCATGCCCCTCCTCAGACCACGGCAATGTGCGCGCGGTTTGAGGATCTATTTTTAACAAGCCATCGTGAAAGTCACCGGCTTCATCTGTAACACCCGGAAGATTCAACAGCTCATCAGTCGGATCTAAGGCTAATTGCGCCGGTGCCATTCCCATACCGTTCTTAACTAATCCTGCCAGGCTATCTGCAGCGACCATTTGGCCCCGCAATAATCCATTGGTATCAGTCATCGCTACTGTCGCAAATTTACTGGCAGGATTTGCCAGATACTTGTCGATCGTCATATTATTTTCTCACACCGTTTTACTTTTACAAGCCCCGCAAGTCTGGTTAAATCTTTCACCGGATTATTTGAATAGGCTTTTAAAAATACTCTAATACCGTTGTTGATATATTTTGATAGTTGTTCGCTGCTAATGTAGCTGTTAGGAATGTGCAGTGCCTTATTCCGAGCAGCTGAGAGTATAAGGCCCCAAAAGTCTTCTGCAGCCAATTCAGCATCTTCAAATTCCAGTAGCCCTTTGCTTGACTGAATTGACATAAAATCTGCCAGCCCCTTTAGAACCCGGTCTGGACCGATCGCCTGATAATGCTGGCCTATCTCAGGATGACGCTGCGCGTCCGCAATCACAAGTCGAGCGAGTGCCAGATATTCTGGACGCATCACGACGTTAGCATAAGCCCATGAAAATTCTAATAATTGAGAAACGTAGCAATCATCTGTCGAATGATCAAACGCCATTAGCATCTGTTGACGAGGGGCGAACATCATTTCCTTGAAGAGTTCTTCCTTGCTTGCAAAATACTGATACAGAGTAGGCTTAGTCATTCCGGCTTCTGTCGCAATTGCATCCATTGTGGCAGCCGAATAGCCATTATTTGAAAACACACTTAATGCGGCGTCTAGCGCACGTTTACGTTTTTCTGTACGGTTTAGCTCACGTTTGCTTACTGGTCTTTCCGCTACGACAGGACTCATCGCAATACCCGCCGTACCAGTGCTACCAAAGCAGAGTTATAGGTATTTGCACCTTCCAGGTTGCAAACGTGTCCCGCTCGGCGTAGGCATTCATACCGTACATCTGGCGTTGAAGCTGATTCATGAATTCGAATTGCTACACCCTTTATTTCATCGGGTTTGGCAAGTTTATCGGAATCGCCTGTCATCAAAAGCACTGGCATGTTTATCAATGAAAAATCGAACTGTTCACGCGGATTAGAAAAACACCGTAGCGCATCTAAATAGGTTTCAGAGCTTATCGAACTCATACTTCTAAGAAGAGCACTTTTCACCTCTTTGCTACACTCCGGTCCAGCTAGAAATGACACGACATCAGGAGCAAAATCCGCGGGGGTCCGACCTTCGTTAATGGGTACTTCACGGCTATTAAGAAATGATTCTCGTTCCTCTACACTTGCCTCAGACATTCCGGTACATCCGCCTGACAATACAAGTCCAGCCAAACGATCAGGGTGGCGAACCGCAAATGAAGTGGCAATCCAAGCGCCAAATGAGAGCCCACATAAAATCAGCTTTTTCGCTTTGAATGCATCTAGGACTCGTAAAATGTCCGCACAATGATCTTCTACCGTGCTTTGATTTTCGCCAAGATCACTTCCACCATAACCACGCAAGTCCAAGCTTGCAGCGGTGCATAAAGGGGCAACAACGTTTAGCTGCTTTGACCAATTTTCTTTATTTCCTCCAATGCCATGTAGAAACAAACATAGAAGGTCTTCACGAGGGCCGTGTATATAAGAAACAGCTAGAGTAGGAGCACCAGATATCATTCGTTTAGACGCTGGTACCGCGCTAACTTCCAAGGGGTCATCCTGTTTTTCTAACGATGTGTCCTTCACTAACTGTTTGATGGCCTTAATACCGTTGTCAAATATTACTTTGGTTCCGGACGCGATTTTACCTGATCGAGGTGAAGGAGCACTGAGTTGAGCTGACATGCTGACAGTGCATTCCGACACCCCCATTGATTTTACTGACAGTTGCCCCCGGTAGTCTTGCACTCCATCAATACCCTGGACGTGCTTGTATGCCATCGAATGTTCGCTATCGCTAAACCAAGTCAAACGTTCACGATATACGGTGTCTTCACCATGAACCGTAAATGCCCGGATTAGATGGCCTACCTCATCGTATTCCAGCTGCATCGCATTGATCGCCGGATGCCATGAGTTGTTAAAATTTCGAATGATCGGCCACACGCGATCAATCGAATCAGCTATAACTCCAGAACATTTAACGTCTTCGTGTTCCAATTGCTTATCCGGATTCAGTCGGTGGTGTAGATGGCCCACGCCACAAGGACGAACGCGCACCGTGCTCATCGCCCGGTGCACCGTCAAGCTCCTCCAGATCATAGAGTGTTAAAACAGACATGTAGTCTTCCATGATCTCAGATGTATATGGCAGCATAAGCGCGCCGCAGCGACTATCGCGATAGATGCGCTCTAAAGGCAAAGACTTGAGCATGGCTTGCCCTCCACAGGTACGGATTGCAAGTGCAGCAATTTCCTGCGTGGCTTCCATAACATTGTATTGCGCTGCGTACATGCGTAAGACTTGTGCCTGCGATGGAAATCCTTTGGCCTCAGTAAACGCCTGCCACCAAAGAGCACGCACAGGGGCAAGCCGCGCATACATTTTCGATACAGCTAATCTTTTCGTCGCAAACATGCGACGATCTGCCGCCGGCTGACCAGGTACTTCGCCTCTCAAATAGTCCACCGTAAAATCATAGGCTGCTTGTGCAATACCCATGTAAGCAGGCGATAAAGTGGCCATCATGTGTGGGTAGTGCGGAAGCGTTTTGATAAAAATGCCAGGAGGCATTAGTAGATCATCTTCAGTCACGAAGACCTCTTTCAAAATGAGGTCACGTGAGTTGGTGCCTCGCATGCCTAACGGGTCCCAATCGCCTTTCACCTCTAGACCGGGAGCATCTTTGTGTACGACAAAAATCATCGTATCTTCATGGCGTGGTTCGACACCTTGGAACCGTTCTGTGCACACAATAGAGTAGTAATCGCAGTAGCCCGCTAGTGAAGCGAATTTTTTGAATCCGGTGATTTTCCACCCACCATCGACCCTAAAGCACTCGGTTTGAGCCGGTCTCGACGTCCAGTTTTGACCAGCCTCAGAAATTGGCTGCGAATAGAGGCCTTGCTCTTCTACTGCGCGGCGGAATTGGCGTTCCCGCAGGGGTGCAAATGCGGCACGATCTTGATCGGTAAGGTGAGGCATTTCATACATGAAACGTGACCACATCATGGATGAATTATGCATATTGTAAGTTAGTGCAGTCGCACCGCAGTATTTAGCAATCTCAGCCCCGACCATGGCGTACTCGCCAAGGCTGAAGCCGTGACCGCCGAATTCCTCTGGTATGGTTAGGGTCATTAACCCTTCATCGGCCAAGTCTTTATAATTTCCGACTGGGAAGCTTGCCTCTAAATCTATACCGGGAGCTCGCTCAGCAAAGCTCGGCCCTAATTCATTAACACGATTGAGGACAGTCAATACCTCGGGTCGTACACGATCGAGATCATAATAGTCAGCCGGTGAACTCATAGTACAAGCTCCCCTTGTAATACGCCTTCTTTGACAACGATTTCATTATCAAGAGCAATTGTGCAGTTGCGCATTGGCAAATCAAAGTGACCTTCCGTGAACCGATCCGCATATTGATTTGCACCCGTGGACCAAAGAAAATTTCCTGCCCACGCTCGAAACTCCACGGCTTGCATATCACGCTTGTCGTACAGAGCACCACTTACCCAGCGCGCTCGCGGATTCATACCCCAGCCAACATGACTAAAGCCGTATGCTTTCGGGTCGTCCCATGCAGCCATATACTCTCGGAACTGCTCAGCATCCAAGCCCTCTCCTTTTATCTCTGTGATGAAATCATTTTCAATAGCGAAATCTATTTGACTAGTTAAGTAAGTTTTAAACGTAAGGTTCATGTCGCCGACGTCCATGACAATTCTGCCGTTAACACAGCTTTTTCCAGGAAATGCTAAACAAAGGCCACCCGGCCAGTGTGCGACATGACCAGGAGTGGTACCAAATCCTGCAGTGCCACCGCAAGGAGCATCTGTTAAATCAATGATTAAATCGGTACCCGCCCTGGACGTGACGTGCATTTGCTTCGCGTCTTTGATCATTTTTATTCCCAATTCGACTTTGGGACCAAGTTCGGCAAATGGCTCTGTACGTTCAAGTATTTCCGGGTGTTCGTTCGTGATAACCAGAATGCGAGCACCGGCGGAATCAATTTCAGGCCATTCAGGTGAGTGAATCATGCCCTCGACAGTACAATCAACGACAATTTCACACTGCTTCATGGCTTCAATGGCCGAACGATTATGTTGAATCGCTAGTGACGTTCCAGTGCCCTTAACCGGCACAGGGGCAGTTTGCGGAGGAGACGGCATCTTGATCATGCAAAATTCAGCGCCGAGATCGTACAAAGCCAGCTCAGCCAAATGGGGTAACACTGGACGCGACTGTGTCTCGTAAACAAGAACGGCCTGAGTGCCAGCCGCAACTCCATTCAGCGCAAGTACCCGCCTAAATGAGGCAAGCCATTTCCCTTCTATTCGTTCCTGGAGCATCTGTAAATACTTTACTAATGAGTTAAGATATACTCAGATATTAGAGGCTGCTGGTCAAGATATTTATTACGCTTCCAGCAAAATCCATCCGACACCGTTTGTCGGGATAGAGGTTTATCGAATAATTCAACCTTAAGGTTAACGTATAGTGATATTTTGAAAACGCTATATAGTTTATCGTCCTGCCGCAATGGCTCAAAATCTTTGATAAGGAAGATCGCTCGCAGACTGGGTGTTGGTATTTGTCTAACGCTCAATTGTAAAAGCTAAATTACGTAGGAGTAAATCGATGCAATGCGTTTTCGTTCAAATAAGATGCCGTCCCGGTACAACCTACGATGTAGCCGAAGAAATTGCAGCTAGAGAGCTTCACTCAGAGCTTTACTCCACCAGCGGTGACTTCGATTTAATGGCCAAGTACTACATTGAAAAAGGTGATGATATAGGCGTGTTCGTTAATGAAAATGTTTCCAATATCGTCAACATCGAACGAACGATGACAACGCTTACATTTAAAGCTTTTTAACGATAACCGGTAGTTAGTAAACTCTCTGAAGCTAACAGCACCTACTCGTTATTAATCAAAGTACACGGTTGAATTAGTCAACGGCTTTGGTTGACACAAATGCTCATATATTTAGCAGCTTTCAGAGCTGAACAATACTGAGTTTTAAGGTTAAAACGGCAGGGGTATCGACGTGAAACAATATTACTCTTTTCGAGGCCCAGGCCAAACGCGACGAATGTGATTACTCCTTAGCGTCATATTCGCCCCTTCCGTAGCAACTGTATCAAAAAGGCTTACATCAAGATTATCAAAACAGTACACATTTATTCCAAAGTAATCCGGTGCCGATCGTTTACGATGGAAAGTGTAAATTCCGCACCGTTTGCAAAAGTAATGTTTTGCCACATTACTATTCCATTGGTACAAACTTAGCGCCTCCCAGTTGCTGAGCAGCTCGAACTCTGATTCATGTACCTTCAGCATAT
>CAZCKD010000168.1:0-7723 GCA_964498925.1 uncultured Granulosicoccaceae bacterium | reverse complement strand
CAATCTAGTAATTGTTGTCCGGCCGATTCAGGGACACCGAGTAAACGGGTGATGATAGTCACCGGTATTGGAGCTGCATAGAGGGTCAACAGATCGGTTTGACCATGAATGGCAGCGTTTTTCAAACACTCTGTGGCCACTGTCGCGATGCCGTCCTCCATTAACGCCACTTGACGATTGATAAACGCTTGGTTAACGCGTTTTCGCAATCGCGTGTGGAAGGGTGGCTCTAAAGCGAGTAGTGAGTGTTTTTCCGACGCAGCAAAATCATTGAGATGAGAGGGCAGAGGAGGTTTCTCATGTCCCACTGGCGGTTGGCGGGCAAAACGCCTGTCGCGTAGAATTGAGTTAACCCCATCAAACGATGCGAGGCACCAGAAGCCATAGTTATCCCAATAAATTGGGTGTCGACTTTCGTGTAACTGGTTATATAACGCATAAGGGTTTTGGAAGAATTGCTCTTCGCGTGGGTCCTGATGCAGTGTGAAATCAACGTTCATGCACTTTATTCAAACAAATATTAGTATTGCGTCACAGTGTGACGCAGTTATGGGTTAGCGTACACGGGTGAGCGTGTGCGTATCTTGCAATCTGTACTCTATTAATCAACTTCGAGTAACTGTTCTTTGTCGTTAAATTTTCAGCCATGTCGAGACCGGAGCTTTCTCTGACATGACCCACCGCCTGCTCCTGGTAGAAGCCTCTGCCACAATGCGCTTCGTGCTGGAAAAGCACTTGCACGCGTTGACCTATACTGTGGATGTCTTCGAATCATACGAAGATGCACAACAGGCCTTGCATAAACAGTATCAGCAGTATGGCAATGAATATAAGGCTGTTGTAATGGGTTGGCCGTCTCTTCCTGAAGCGGAGGCGGAGGTGCTGGCATCGCTGCTAGAACAGCCCGACTATGAAGATCTACCGGTTGTCGTCATGTCCACTGATATGCGCGCAGAAACCCGGGCATGGGTGGCTGGCAGGGCGTCTACAGCCGTTGTGGCCTGGAAAGACTATAAAGGCGTCGAGCCTGTGCTTAATCAGCTACTCGAAACGGATACAAAGGATACTTCGGGTCCGGCGAAATTCGACAATACGGATATTCACCTTCTTGTCGTAGACGACTCGGCAACCATCAGACATTCCTTGCGCGATCTTTTTCGGATGCAGGGATATCAAGTGACACTAGCCGCCACGCAAGAAGAAGCGCTTAATGCGGCAACCTCCCGTGAGTTCGATATTGCCATCCTAGATTTTTATCTTGGCGAGACGACAGGTGATGTCTTGTGTCGAGAATTGATAAATCATAATGGCACGGGCGACATCGTCTGTACCGTGCTGACCGGAACTTACAGCGACCATATTATTAAACGCAGCCTACGATCGGGCGCTGTTGAATGTATGTTCAAAAACGAATCCAGTGAGCTCTTGCTAAGTCGCATCGATGCGATCAGCCGTTTTGTCAGGCAACAACGTGACTTAAAGAGCGAACGTATCATGATGGAACAAGTCATCGAGAAGCTTGTCGGTGGCGTGGTCATAGTGGAGGCGGACGGCATTGTGAGTTATGTCAGCGGGGCGGCCGTATTAGAGCTGGAACTGGATAACGTTCAGCAATTGTTGGGTGCACCTGCCAATATCGTTTTTACACCGTCAGAATTAGCAGCATCGGGTACTGGTCTGCATAGCGCTAAATGGAAGCTGCCAAAGGGAGGCACCCTGGCGGTCGATTACGAACATGTGCTTGTTGAGGAGTCCGGTCGTAGCGTCGTGCGATTTGCTCGTAAAGAACTTTCAGTTGTGCCCGATGTTAAGCCCGTTCGAAAGCGAGCGAATGTGGAACAGCTCAGTCAGCCGGACGTGCTGGCTAAATTCGAACTAAAGGAGGGCAGCGCACTGCTTCTCTCTGAAATGCAAGAGTATTTAAAAACGAGCCAGTCGCTGGATGATCGCGTCAGTTTTCTCGTTCTCGACGTCTTTTTAAAAACGCACAACGGGCGTTCGCTGCCGGTATCTGCTCATGCGCCATTGCAGTCAATCGTGACAACCGCGTTAAGTGCGATCTATCGACGAGCGGGTCACGTTGCAGTGCTCAAAGATAATCGTTATGCGTTTTTATTAAGACACAAAGAGGAGTCGCAATCGTATTTGCTGGTCAGGAAGATTATGCAAATGTGTCTGGAAATAGAGCATGGATTTAAAGGTGTAGAGCTAGCCTGCTCTGGGAGTTTGCTCAGCATATCGCGCAATAGCGAACAACCCTTATCCGTGCTTCTGGACCATGCCTTCAAGGGTGTCGATTTGGTAAATACTCGAGCACCTAATCAAGCGTTGTTACTGGATTTAAGGCGGATGCTCAGTGCATACCCTGTGCAGGAGAGCGTGGCATCTAAGCAGGGCTAGTCAAATGGCCGCGCTCCTCCGGAATGAGTTGGCAACTCAGACTTCTGGTTTCAGCTACTGAAAAGCTATGAGTTCACCGACTCGATTGTTAACGCCGGGTGATTGCCCGGGTTCAACGGTGAGTAATAAGGAGCTCCCATCTGGCGATAGTGTCAGGTCACGCAAAAATGCCTGCTTAGCTAATGTCGGAAAATCTGCCGGCAGTTCCAGTTTGGGAGTCCAACGAGAAATTGATGGATTGAATTGATAGCTAATCATCGCAGAATCTGCTGCAAATTCTGCATCGATTAGGCTCTGCCATCCCATCGCAACGTTGGAAAGAGATTGATCGGCGCTAAACCTTAACCTTGCACGGATAGCGTCTGTGCTCGGAAACCGAATAGAGTCAATGGAGTTGATAGAAAATTCATAGCCTGCAGTGTCTGAATCAGTGCCATGTATATCGTACCTCCACATAATCGGTGTATCAGCACCGGCTGTTGCGGGTTCCCAGCCTGCTATAGCCAATCGACTACCATCGCTATTGCTTTGCATTTCGATACCACGATTCTGTGCAAAACCTGGTAGTTCAACGGATGCTTTTTGAGTCCAGTTAGTATCATTGCTTGAGTCTTGAGTTTTCCATGTGCTCAACCATCTCGATTGATTGTCTGTTTCTATTGCGTAAATGGTCTGAAGATTTGTATCCGTAGCAACAGCTTCGATAGTTCTTAAGGCAACCGTGGCGTTAGAGCTCGCTTCACCTAAGGTTTGCGTATCCGTTGAGCCGTTCAATAAATTGAGTGGTGTCCATCCTGATAGGCTGCGTGAGCTGGCATACAAGCGGCTTTGGTGACTGATTAAAAGACGATCGCCATCCGATGACAAATGAATTGCCGTGGGCACCTCATCTTTTTCATTCGTATCGCCCGTGGTTGTTGCGGGAATAACAAGTTCGGGTGTTGACAGTTCGATCCACGCTTCTCCAAATCTTTCTAGTAAGGAGATGGAAATCGTCGATCGTGTATTTGCTTGATTGTCGTCAACAACGAGAGCCGCAACGGTGTCACCGGAGGCACTGCTATCCAGGAAAACCTCTCTAGTGGTTGATAGGGTAGCGAGGTCTAATCGCAATTGTTGTGTTGATATCCAACGATTCTCAGGGCGAATATAAAATTCGACGATGCCCTCTACGGGCAATGCTGCCACCATCAGGCTGGCGTTTTCGTTGACCGCGATACTATCTGCAAAATTCTCTATCGATGAGAAAACGGCAGGCGTTATTCGTTGCGCTGTTGCTTCTACAAGACCGTTAATGCCAACTCGTTCCGAACTGATGCAATCGTTGACATTGCATAACTCCACGCGGAATTGCTCTGAATGCCATGATCGGAGATGAGTATTACTTACGAGGGAGATTGTGGACAGTGAGTTATCAAAAGACTCGCTAACAAGAACTTCCCCGCCGTTGACAAGGTCCAGTTCAAATAGTCGAACTGACATTTGATTTTCAATGGTCTCCCATTGCAGTTTCAGTAAGCCAATTTCAGCTGATACTTCTAACGATACGAGTTCGGGAGGAAGCAGAGAGTCGTCAGTCAGATCTATCGTGTTAGGAAGATCTGCGTTGCCTGGTATCTGTTGCGAGGGGGTAAGCGTTGGGGACTGATCGGAAGGTTCCGATTCGCAAGCACCCAGTGCAAGTGTTAAGTAGATGCACGCAATTTTTATTAAGGCGCCCGGGCGCAAGAGTTTATCGGCCAAACTGCCAAGCAATTTTCCGGCTGAGAGAGAGGGCATATCAACTCGCGAGAAATCTGTGAACGCGCATGACGCGGTAGGCGGATAAGGTGAGTGGTGCCCTGGAACTTCGGCGGAAACGAGTATTCGGTTTAAGCCGTCTGTATAAGTTGTCCGAAGCGTTTTGGACACCACTCAGGGGTTAACTGGTGCAAGAAGCATTCCGTGGGCCTGATTCAGGCAGAGAATTCCGCCACGTTATTTGGCTCAACGCACAAATTTAGCCTATCGGCTCGATTAGGCCTGTGAGTCGGGAAGCAACGGTGTTTTAAGGGTCTGTATGGCGGAGGCCAGGCCGTCGACACTCAAAGGAAACATCCGATCTGCCATCAATTCTTTTGTCATTCGTACCGATGGGGTAGTTTGCCACCATTCCGGGGACTCTGGATTGAGCCAGACACAGTGAGGAAATGATTGTTGCAAACGTTTTAACCAAACAGCGCCCGCTTCCTCATTCCAATGCTCGACGCTTCCACCGGGAACGGCTATTTCATAAGGGCTCATGGTGGCATCCCCGACAATGATCAAGCGATGATCCTTGCCAAACGAGCGCATCAGTTCCAAAGTCGATGTTTGAACGTGATGACGACGCGCATTGTCCTGCCACACACGTTCGTAAACAAAGTTATGAAACCAGTAGGTGTCCAGTCGCTTGAACTCCGTTCTAGCTGCTGAAAAGAGCGTTTCGCTGATCTGCGCGTGATAGTCCATCGAACCACCGATATCGATAAGCAGTAGAACCTTAATGGCATTCTGCCTTTCGGCTTTCATATGAATATCGAGCAGACCTGCATTGCCGGCGGTTTTTCTTATAGTGTTATCCAGGTCGAGAGTCTCTTCACGGCCATCTCGTGCCAGACGCCGCAGCTGACGAAGAGCCATTTTAAAATTTCGCACACCTAATTCTTTATTGCCATCGAGGTCTTGATAACGGCGTTGCTCCCAGACTTTGACGCCTCGCCCTTGTCGTTTTCCACCTTTGCCTATGCGAATGCCTTCAGGATTAAATCCACCCTGGCCAAAGGGTGACGTGCCGCCTGTACCAATCCAGCGATTGCCTCCGTGATGCTCCTCTTTTTGCTCTTCAAGACGTTCAGCTAAGGTCTCCATTAGCTTGTCCCATCCGCCCAATGCATCGATTTGTTGGCGTTGTTCTTCAGTTAACGCATCTCTTTCAGCTTGTTTTAACCAGTCATCGGGAATGACTTTGTCCAAAGCTGACATGATGTCATCAAATTGGCTGGCTTTTCCTGACCAGTAATCACTAAAGACCGTATCGAAGCGATCGTAGTGGGCTTCATTTTTTATCAGGCACAAACGTGAAAACGCATAGAAACGGTCGATGTCGAACGTGCCTATATCGTTAGACATTCCGCGTAACAACGTTAACCACTCACCCAGCGAGATAGGTAGGCCGGCCTGACGTAGTCTGTCGAAGAAGTCGAGGAGCATGCTGAATTAGCGTTTTTTCTGCTGCTTGTTCAGGAAGATCAAACGCTCAAATAAATGCACATCTTGCTCGTTCTTCAACAAAGCACCGTGCATTCTGGGTAGTACGGTCCTGACATCGTCTGCTGCAAGATCCTCCGCGGTTAAATCGTCTGCGATGAGGAGTTTCAACCAATCGAGTAGTTCTGATGTGGATGGTTTTTTCTTCAAGCCTGGCACTTCGCGAAGATCAAAGAAGATTTCTAACGCTGCGCTAAGAAGGTCTTTTTTAATGCTGGGGAAATGAGCATCAACAATTTGTTTGAGGGTTTCTCGCTCAGGGAAACTGATGTAGTGAAAAAAGCACCGACGCAGAAAAGCATCAGGAAGTTCTTTTTCGTTGTTGCTGGTAATAATGACCAACGGTCTGATGTTAGCTTTAACGACTTCTCTGGTCTCATAAACTTCGAATGACATTTTGTCGAGTTCCTGCAGGAGATCATTAGGAAATTCGATATCCGCTTTATCAATCTCGTCGATCAAAACAACACAGCGTTTTTCACTGGTGAATGCATCCCAGAGCACACCACGCAGAATGTAATTGTTGATGTCCTTAACGCGTTCATCGCCGAGTTGAGAGTCACGCAGGCGGGAAACTGCGTCATACTCGTACAAACCTTGCTGAGCACGTGTTGTCGATTTGATGTGCCAGGTATGCAGTGTTGCATCCAAACGGCGCGCAACATCCAAGGCTAACTCGGTTTTGCCGGTTCCGGGTTCACCTTTGACGAGCAGGGGCCTTTCGAGCGTTAGTGCGGCATCAACGGCTTGTTGCAGATCGTCTGTGGTTATGTAGGTGCTACTGGATGCTTTCATATCCGCTGATTGATTCCTTAAACTGACGCTTTTCTGTTGAGCATCGGGCCGACGTCTTCTCCACCCAAGAGATGCATATGAATATGCAGAACTTCCTGCCGTCCGTGTTCTTTACAATTGACGACCAGGCGATAACCGTTGTCGCTGATACCTTCTTCTCTAGCGATTTTTTTTGCGACTGTGAACATCCGGCCTAAGGCAGCTTCATCAGCATCACTGACATCGTCTACCGTAGGAATATGGCGATTAGGGACGATGAGCACATGGGTCGGCTTTTGAGGATTAATATCTCTGAATGCGGTGACTAGATCGTCCTGATAAACCATATCAGACGGGATTTCCTTGCTGATAATCTTGCTGAATATCGTTTCTTCAATCACACCTTTGGCCTCTCATTTGTGGTTTATCGCATTATACTGTGCGCAGCGATAGACACCTGCCGTATCTTCTACACATTACTTCTTAAGAGTACATATCACGCATGGGTAACAGACTTTCCAAGATTTACACAAGAACGGGTGATGACGGTACCACCGGACTTGGCGATGGCAGTCGAACGGAAAAGGACGGCTTGAGAGTCTCCGCCTATGGCACGACAGATGAGCTCAATTCTGTACTGGGTATGCTTTTAACGCACGATTTGCCTGAACAAGTTGGGTTGGTATTACATGAGATCCAACACCATCTTTTCGATTTAGGCGGCGAGTTGTGTATTCCAGGCCATCAATCAATTATGCAGAGACAAGTCGACTGGTTGGAGCTGACACTAGACCATTACAACGAAGACCTACCAGCTCTAAAAGACTTTATTCTGCCTGGAGGAAGCCCTGCTGCTGCGACCTGTCATTTGGCGAGGACAGTTTGCCGGCGTGCTGAAAGGATGGTGGTCAGTCTGCAGAGGGTAGAGGATGTACCGCCATTCAGTGTCAAATATTTGAATCGTCTGTCCGACTTATTGTTTGTACTGGCGCGGGTATTGTCCCGTCAAGAAGGCGGCACCGAAGTGTTGTGGCAGAAACATCGCCCAACGCCTACCTTCGAATAGAATTTTTGGATGTGATTTAAGTCTCAGAATGCCATCCGCGTTTTGTGCGCACCTATTGAATTTGGTTAAACTTGGTGCCGATAGGATTATAGACGCGATTCTGCTGAAAACAAGGTAGTATGCATTCCTTGCTTCTCCTCTTGTTTATATGCCGTACAAACGCACGATGAGCATGTTTCAAAACAAAATAATAAT
>CAZCKD010000167.1:0-7814 GCA_964498925.1 uncultured Granulosicoccaceae bacterium | reverse complement strand
ACGACGGGCGATGGCGCGATCAATCACCGGCTGCGCGTAAACGTGTATTAATAAAATGGGCAGAGCTGATTGAGGCTGAGGCCTTGAGTCTTGCTGTGCTCGGTGTTCGTGATAACGGCACTGAAATAGGCATGGCTTTTAAAGCTGAGAGTGGATCAGCTGCTGCAACCATTCGATACTACGCAGAATCTGTCGATAAGGTTTACGGAGAAATCGCACCAACAGCTAAAGACGTACTCGGCCTTGTACATAGAGAGCCGGTGGGCGTGGTCGCTGCGATTATTCCCTGGAATTTCCCGCTGATGATCAGCGCCTGGAAACTCGGCCCAGCTCTCGCTGCGGGTAACTCTGTCGTACTCAAACCTTCAGAACACGCTTCTCTTTCTTTGCTTAGGTTTGCAGAGCTAGCCCATGAAGCGGGACTACCAGAAGGTGTTTTAAACGTCGTAACAGGTCTGGGTAATGCCGTGGGTCATACCTTGTCCCACTCAATGGATGTGGACGTACTCGTGTTTACCGGTTCAGGCTCAACCGGCAGGCGTCTACTGCAAGCATCTGCAGCATCGAACATGAAGCGTTGCTATTTAGAACTGGGTGGTAAGTCTGCGAATGTCGTATTTGCTGATACCAAAGATTTAAGCCAGGCAGCCAAGGTAAGCGCCGGTGGAATTTTTCGTAATGCAGGACAAGTCTGCGTTGCCGGTTCGCGCTTACTTGTTGAACGCAGCGTGTATGATGAATTTGTTAAGGAGCTCGCTGAATACGCGGCTAAGATGAAGGTTGGTGATCCGCTGGATATGACTACAGAATCCGGTGCTGTTAATAATGCAACTCAGCTGCAAATGAATTTAGACTTTGTTGAAACCGCTAAAGCCGAAGGTGGAAACGTCTATCAGGGTGGACAACAAATTCTCAAAGACACCGGTGGATACTATATGGAACCCACCATCGTCACCGATGTTCGACAAGATCACAGCTTGGCCCAGAAAGAAGTATTCGGCCCCGTACTGGCAGTAACACCCTTTGATACCGAAGAAGAAGCAGTTGCACTTGCCAACAGCACCGACCTTGGATTAGCCGGCGGCTTATGGACGAACGACATCGGACGCGCCCACCGCTTCACACGCGCCATGAAAACCGGTGTCGTGCACGTCAATACCTATGGCGGCGTCGATATCACGGTTCCGATGGGAGGCGTAAAACAGTCAGGCAATGGATACGATAAATCGTTGCATGCGTTTGACAAGTTTACTGATTTGAAGACGGCTTGGATTAAGTTGTAAGGTCTCGGTATCGCAGCGATGTCTCGCAATTCCCTGTGGTACGACTAATTAACAAGTCGTCTTACGATAGGTGTTGTAAATGCTATTGCCATCCCATTGAAAACAGTAGTGACTTCCTTGAACTACTGGTTTAGGTATGTTTGCTCTAAAAATTCCTACACACTCTCCGCCTACATGCCTAACGCTGTCATAGACAATGCCATTAGAACCATCATTTCGAAGAGTGTGTGCTAATTTTTTGCTTTCACCGTATGAGTTTTTATCGTAAACAGCTGACAAAACCGTTTGCATACCGCGTATATCGTGTAAGTCTGTGTATATCTCTGACGCATACGAACGCATATCAATTTCAATTGGTGGCTCTTCTGTGCGTTTGAGAAAACGTTCTCTGTGATAGCGTGTTTCAGCTAAAGCGGTTTCGATGTCCTTAGCAGCATAGTAAACCCCAAAATTGCCGTCACTAAATCGGCTACCATTGGGATCCAAATGGGTAAAGCTTGCCATTATAGGCGTGGTGCCAGGCCCAGATTGTCGTTCGTTCTCTGGCACAAGTCGAAGCTCTCCAACCTCATCCCGCAAACGGGCATTTGTCAGACTTTCTATCGCGAGCACCGCGTCCAAATCTTCAGCCTTAGTGACTCGATCAAATAGGCTAACGGGAGGGAATCGGCTGGGCACTAGGCGCCATGATGGATTCCAATGGACGCTAGAAACGGGCGGCGCATCTACCATCCGCGTTCAGAGTCCAAATAGCGCCTAACAACATAAAGATCAGCTACATTGCCAGATAGCATTCTGCTTAGTGCGGACTCGCCATTAAATAATGGTGCTGTATTCGGTCGTTTAATCCAAGCATCAGCTCTTGTTGGATTGGGAAGCAACTCTTGAAGTGCTTTGTAAATACCAAACACATAAGAAAGCCGTTCTAGCTTTTCTTTTTGAAGTTTTACTGAAGCAGGATCTCTTTTCCATTTGAAATAGGTGCTACGCGTTTTTTCCTCAAAGCCTAAAATTGTCATGGCTTCTGTTTGCGATAGACCCCAAGCATCAACAATACTTAAAAATGTATTTAATGCAGCTGTTGATACCTTCGCAGGTTCAATGGCGTCTAATCGTTTCACATCAGGCATAACTTTCTCCTACTTGTTGCAGCCGAATACCGAGTAGCTCTAAGACTACCTTCATATTAGTCTGCATCGGCACAAATCTACGAATTCATACTTATATTATAATAATGTATGAATTAGCACTGAATATACCATTAAGCCCCATGATATTCAACAGATGAGTTCTCGGCATTTTGAATAGCGCCCCGCAAAGTACTCGCGGAACATTGGCTACCTAGGTGGTTGTTTTTACTTGAAATTAAGTAGAAATCTTGTACTTACAAATTGTGTCCCGCTTAATTAGTAGATATCTCGCAACGACCAAATGGCTTGGGAATTAAACCGCCATATTCTGTGCGTAATAACCTATCAACACTTTATCCATATTGACTCCCCCTTGCCTCACACCTCACGCTTTCTGCGCTCCATAGGTCACTAACAATGTCTGGAAACTTTGGGAATAACGTGCGCTTCCAGTTCATCAATAACATTCACTAGCGGGCATAATTATCAATAACGCCATCGTACTCATCGATCAAATTGATATTGAATTGCAATAACTGCCTTTAAAGGTTGCAGTGATATCTGCGTCCGGTAAACGAATTACACCGATATGCTTAATCTCGTTAACTACCGTGCCTGGTCTGATTCCGATGGCCTACTCAGGCGGCGCCTAGTTTGAACCTATGGCCACGCGCATGATTGCTGGTTTGATCGTGTGGAGCACAATAGGCGTGGACTTGTAGTGGTAGAATTGATTAAGTAAAGGGGTTTCGTATCCGGTGAATAGAGTTACAAGGAAACTTAATGGAAAACACTAAATATGCATTTGTTAAAGCGGCGTGGCACGCGGATATCGTTGATCAAGCGCTTGTCGGATTTAAACAAGTAGTCGGTGAGGAAAATGTAGAAGTTTTTGACGTTCCTGGTGCATTTGAACTGCCGCTATTTGCGCGTGATCTGGCGCTCACTAAAAAGTATGCTGCTGTTGCAGCGGCAGCTCTGGTAGTTGATGGAGGCATCTATCGCCACGACTTTGTAGCGCAAGCGGTAGTCACTGGGCTGATGCAGGCTGGACTGGAAACTGGCGTGCCCGTACTCTCTATTTCATTAACGCCTCACCACTTTCAAGAGACAGAACATCACACGCGTATTTACAGTGAGCATTTCGTTCTTAAAGGACAGGAGGCAGGAAACGCTGCTCTTAATATTACTAAGGCTCGTAAATCTATTGCCTGAGACATTCGGCTAATTAACCTGCACATTACGGTTCGTGTTTCACTTGTTACTACTCACTGACTATCGCCGGAAACGTAGGAATTACATACTCCGCCAACTCATCAATAACATCCACTAACGGTCGTGTAGAAAATCGTATATTAAAAAATACATGATTGACCCCGATAACTTGCAACTGCTCTAGCATCGTGACCAACGTGTTTCGCCCTAGGCGATAACCCAAGTGAATTTTCTCCGCCGGGGAATCCGGATCGCTTGTGAGATCAATATACAACGATTGCAAAAACGGCTTCCATGTATGACCTGCTTCAGCAAGCGCCTCTTTCCAATGTTCCAACACACCCGTCTGGAACGGTAAGGGCCTTGGGTACATCATCCATCCATCGGCATGTTCAGCAATCCACTCTACCGACTGACGACTGTTCCCCGTGACGAACAAAGGGATATCTCCACTGACACTCTTAGGCAATAAATCCACACGGCCAGCTTGAACAGCCATCTGGTTATCCCAGCCGACGGGTTTATGTGTCGTGTCTTTTATGAACTCCAAGGTTGAACGAAACGTCTCGTCACGACTATCGAACGGTTTGTCATACACGGAATATTCAACGGGCCTATCGCCGGAGGCGACGCCCATAAGCAGACGACCATTGGTAAGTTGATCGACCGATGAGGCTCCTTTTGCCACATCGATGGGCGAACGTAATGGCAGGATGATTGAAGCGGTACCCAATGCTATGGTTTTAGTGTGAGCGGCAAGATAACCCAACCAAACCCACGGGTCGTACATCTGCCCTACATCACCAAAAGATGGATCGTATAGTGGAACATCACGACACCATAGCGCCGCAAAACCCGCCTTCTCCACACGGGCAATCATTTCCAGCGGATTGCTCATCTGGGGCACTGGACCGTTGTAGGCTTCCAGTGGCACTCCGATACCTAACGTCAGGCGACCTTCTTCTAGCGTTCTTTTAAAACCTGCCCCGAAGGTACGGCTACTCATCCGCCGGGAAGTCGATATGGATATGGTTTTTGTCCGGATCCCACACGTTGTACTGAACGATATTCACTTCAAGCAACTCGCTACGACGGTATGTTTCGTTGCGCTCGGCGAGCTTATCTTCTAAACCTTTAGCATCGCTACCGACAAACGCAAAGTGCTCAAGCTTCAAAGTTTGTTCAGAGCCTGCACCAGCATCGTCGTCTACGCCCACAAGATGCACAAGGACCGTATCTCCGGCATAGAGCCAAGCTCCCGGAAAGGGAAAATGTGGTCGAAAACCGCTGACCAAACCTAATACATCTTCGTACCACTCAATCATGGCATCCAGTTGTTGGGTGCGGACGTTGACGTGATCTAGCTTATGAATTTTCATAAAATACTATGCACTGGAAAATCTGTTTTGTTGTTACTCACGACGTTAATCATGAGTGGCACGTCACTCGCTGTATGCAGCCGTAACAATAATTTCGACCTTTAATATAGGTCTGGCTAACTTTGCTTCACCACAGGCTCTTGCAGGTGCGTGTCCATCTGGCACCCAACTGTTCCAAACCTCATTAAGTTCGGCAAAATCAGCGATATCTGCCAGCCAAATGGTTGCCTGTAACATTTGCTCGCGTGATGAACCGGCTTCTGTTAAGAGCGCATCAATTTTATCCAAACAACCTTGTGTCTGCTCAGCCACCGTATCGCCTTCGCAAACCTGACCGCTAAAATAAACAACACCGTTGTGCTTTACAATTCGGCTGGCTCTCTCGGTAACTCCAATTCTTTCTATCATTGCTTTGAATATTCTCTTTGTTTAATCAGGCTGCTCAGCCGATGGTGATGGTATCGCTGCGAATTTATTAAAACCCATAAGCCCCACCATCCTTACGAGGATCAGAACCACCCGCATACCCATTACTATCCAGTCGATGTATTAATTGCGCACCACCAAAACCGAACGATAGGTCTGCGTCTTCTACGGTAATTTGATGGCCCATTGAACGCAACTGCTCTATTGTTTTGCCGTTCATTGCGGCTTCACACATAACATTCATACCTTCCATAACCCGCCACCGTGGTGCATCAGTTGCGGTTTGAACATCTTGTCCCCAAAGCTGGGTTCTCAGAGCCATTTGAACATGCCCTTGCGCTTGCATCATCCCACCCATTAATCCGAATGCCATGCGTGGTGCATCAGCGCCCATGATAAATCCAGGGATGATTGTGTGGAACGGTCGTTTGCCGCCACTAATCTGATTAGGATGGCCATCTTCAAGCGTAAAACCACACGCTCTATTTTGTAGATGAATGCCAGTGCCGGGCACAACAACGCCCGAACCGAATCCGGCGTAGTTAGACTGAATGAAAGACACCATCATGCCATTTTCATCGGCCGCTGAAAGGCAAACGGTGCCACTGCCGGAAGGCTGTCCGCTATTAAAATCCTGCGCTTGTTCTGAATCAATCAATGCTGCTCGTGATTCAAGATAATCATCATTGAGTAAATCAGCTGCGGTCACATCGTTCATATAGCGATGATCGGACACATAAGCTGCCGCATCGCGAAACGCCAGCTTCATCGCTTCGAACATCAAGTGCAAAGCGCGAGGATCATCCGGCTGGAAATCTCGAATGTTCGTATGAGACAACATGCCCAACGCCATACACGCCGATATGCCTTGTCCGTTTGGTGGAATCTCGTGCAAGGTAAAATCATCAAACGTTTTCGATACGGTTCCACACCATTCGCTGGTGTGTGAAGCCATGTCTTCCATGGTCAAAGCTGCACCATTTTTAGCAGCATCTGCGACCATTTTTTCAGCCAGCTCACCGGAATAAAACGACTCACCACCTGACTCAGCGATAGATCGCAACGAGCGGGCTGCGTCAGGGCTTACGAACCTCTCACCCGGGCGTACCGCTCGCCCATCAGGCATAAAGTGCGAAAAGCCCGGTTGATCCATTAACTCAGGAACGGATTGATGCCAGAGTTTTCCAATAATCGGAGAGACAATAAACCCTTTTTCGGCATAGCGAATGGCAGGCTCAAAAAGCGTTTCAAAGGGCAACTTACCAAAGCGCTTATGCAATTCTGACCAAGCACGCACAGCACCGGGAACCGTTACCGTTTCCCAACCACGATCAGGTATTCCACCCATGGCCTTGAACCGTTCCGGTGTCCAACTGGCCGGTGCACAACCAGAGGAATTAAGTCCATGCAATTCTTTGCCATCCCAAACGATAGCGAATGCATCGGAACCCAGCCCGTTACCCGTGGGCTCCACTTGCGTCAGCGCAATTGCCGTTGCCAGAGCAGCATCGACAGCGTTACCGCCCTTGGCCAGCATGGATAAACCGGCCTGGCCTGCCAATGGCTGCGATGCAACCACCATGTTGTCGGCCATGGCCGCCGAACGTTGCGAGCTATACGGAGGTGGTGATGGAAATTGCACGGCCAAGTCCTCTGATGTGTAGTCGCTTAAGGTTAAACGATGTCAGTTAGTGATGTCGGATTATCTAGTCGAGTCGGTTGGGAAAGCTCACCCCATAAAAAGCCAGAAATACTGCTTACATCAACGTCGCTTTTTCTCGCAATGTTGAGCGAATAATTTTTCCCGTGGTAGTCATCGGCATGTCATCCAGAAAGGAGATCTGTCTCGGGTACTCGTGAGCAGAGAGACGTTGTTTCACCCAGAGCACAAGCTCGTCCGACAAAGCCTCAGTCGCCTCGTACCCATCGTTCAGCTTAATGAAGGCGACAACCACTTCACCCCGCACAGCATCAGGTTTGCCCACGGCCCCGGCAAGCTGAACCGCTTTATGTGCGACCAGGCAGTTCTCTATCTCACCCGGTCCGATGCGATAACCAGCCGATGTAATGACATCATCATCACGCCCGATAAATCGCAGCTTTCCATCCGGGTCTAACACACCTCTGTCGCCCGTGATCAACCAACGAGCATCTTCACTCTGTACAAACTTCATCTTCGTGGCTTCCGGATTACGCCAGTACTCGATAAACATCACCGGGTCTGGATGCATAACCGCAACAGCGCCCTCTTCGCCCACTGGCAATCGTTGGCCAGAATCCGAATCCACAATAGCGACGGTATGCCCCGGGACACTCCGCCCCATAGAACCGGGCGTCGCCTCTTCGATGGCAGAACAGGACGACACGATCATATTGCATTC
>CAZCKD010000166.1:0-7841 GCA_964498925.1 uncultured Granulosicoccaceae bacterium | reverse complement strand
TGGAGTGAGCACAGTCTGGATATCCAGCGTTACTACACCTCTATTTGCCATGTATACGGTAGTGATCCTGACTCCCATGAGGAGCTGATTAATACCGAGTACGGACTCTCTGAGGAGCGAGCCGAGGACTGCGAATACGAATATGAGCGTATTCGCCGCGGCTGGCTAGCAGTCTTGAAGCCTTACTTGAAATACTGATTGGATCTTCCGCGTTCGTGTGAATTACTAGCGGTTACTGCTCCTCCGGTTGTGATCTATCCCTGATTTCCCCGTCACTGGTTCCAACCTCTGATTTGCTCTGGCATTCAGATTTCTAGCTGCCGGGCCGTTCTGAATGCCATGGGACGCTTGTGTTGTTCCTATCCGTCATGCATAGTGTATGTGCCTACTCGATGGCCGAAGTAGTTTTCATACATCGAAGTTGTGCGGGGGAGAGATTGGTAAGAAGACGTACCAACGCCGAAGGAGCAACACCCAGGAAACTCTCAGGCAAACGGACCCCGCGTGACAAGGCATCTGGAGAGCGATGTATTGCATAAGCTTGCATCCACCGAAGGGGTAGCGGCAATTACCAAGGTAATGTCTGCGTAAACTCTCAGGTTCCGAGACAGATGGGATGAGCGGGTTATTGGATTAATACAAATCCGATAACTCAGATCTTAATGCATTGTCTGGAATCTAATATGAAACACCTTGCCGTTATTGGCGCCGGTATTACTGGCGTAACCACTTGTTATGCACTGCTTAAGCGCGGTTATCGCGTCACCGTTTTCGATAAACATCGATATGCGGCTATGCAAACCTCATTTGCTAACGGTGGTCAACTATCAGCCTCGAATGCGGAGGTTTGGACTCAAGCGTCAACCGTCCTGAAAGGCATCAAGTGGATGCTAAAAAAAGATGCGCCGTTGCTGGTGAATCCTAAACCTGATTGGCATAAGTATTCATGGATGGCTGAGTTCATAAGCAACATTCCTCACTATGAAGCCAACACGATTGAATCTGCTCGTCTTGCTATTGCTGCACGTGAACATCTATTTTCATGGGCAGAAAAAGAGTCTATTGATTTTGATCATGAAAGCCGCGGAATTTTGCACATGTATCAGGACAAGGCGGGTTTTGATCATGCGACGCGTGTAAATGATTTACTTAAGAAAGGCGGTTTAGAACGCAAGGCCGTAACCGTTGAAGAAATGAAATCTATTGAGCCTGCGTTACAAGGTGAGCTTTATGGCGGCTATTACACGCAAAGCGATTCGACAGGTGATATCCATAAGTACACAAGAGGTTTGGCCAAAGCCTGTGTTGAACAAGGGGCTGAATTTATCTACGACGCCTCAGTGCTTAAGATTCAGCGAGAGCAAGGTCGGGTGCATCTTGAGTTTACGCAAGCAGGCAGCGCTAACTCGCAGATAGAAAGTTATGATGGGGTTGTGGTGTGCGCCGGAATTGAAAGCCGTCAATTCGGCTCGCAAGTAGGCGATCGCATTAACATCTATCCGGTTAAGGGGTATTCAATTACCGTGGCCCTACCTGACGACATCAGCCAGGAAGCCGCGCCATGGGTTAGCCTCTTGGATGACGATGCCAAAGTTGTTACCAGCCGGCTCGGTGCAAACCGTTTTCGTATAGCCGGCACGGCTGAGTTTAACGGCGTGAATTACGACATTCGTGATGACAGAATCAAACCGCTGATTCAGTGGTGTCGACAATATTTTCCAGATGTCGATACGGAACACGTTGTGCCATGGGCTGGCCTACGCCCTATGATGCCCAACATGATGCCGAAGGTTGGTGCCGGTCGCATGCCCGGTGTCTTTTACAACACGGGCCATGGTCATCTGGGATGGACACTATCGGCTGCCACCGCTGAAGTGTTAGGGGACGCGGTTGCGCACCAAATGCCACTGGATGCGCCTTCGGTTTCAGTGACATCCAGATCGTTTGATGATCCAAGAAAGGCCGGTTAGTGCTGGGGATTTATTCAATCGACTGTTAAGCTGTGTCATAAGCAATTACAGACAAATCGTCGGCTTATGACACAGCCAGTTATTGAGAAAGTCACCGTGCAAACGGTGTTGGTTCCTATTAACCCGCCACATCGTACGGCGAGTGGCTTGGTTGATAAATCACCGCTTGTGCTTATCGAGTTGCACTGCTCCGGCGGTTTGATAGGCAATGCCATCCTATTTACTTACACACCGGCGGCTTTAAAGTCCTCTGCTGAACTTGTGAGAGGTTTTGCAGAGCTTCTTATCGGGCATACGCTTAGCCCTCGCGCTATAAATGATTTCCTGGTGGCCAAGACTCGATTGATCGGCTCTCAAGGGTTGGTCGGTACTGTCCTTGCCGGCATTGATATGGCAGCATGGGATGCGCTGGCTCGGCATCATGAAACGTCGGTGTGTCGTTTGCTGGGCGGGCAGCATAAGCCGATCATGGCTTATGCCGGTACCGGCTATGACGGTGAGTTGGAGACCGCACGGCAAGCAGAAGCCTGGGTCAAGCAAGGCTATAAAGCCGTTAAGGCCAAGATCGGTTATCCGACTGCCGCAGAAGATCTGGCCGTTATTAAAGCGATGCGTGCGGCGGTTGGACCTGATGTCGAACTGATGGTGGATTACAACCAATCGCTTCAAGCGGTTGATGCTATCCAGAGATTGAAAACTTTGGACGAAGAAGGTCTTGTCTGGATAGAAGAACCTATTCTGGCTCACGACTATGCGAATACCGCGAAGGTCAAAGATGCCTTACATACGCCGATACAGGGTGGTGAAAACTGGTGGGGGCCGCAGGATATGCAACTGGCTCTAGATGCTGATGCATGCGATTACGTGATGCCGGACGCTATGAAAATAGGAGGTGTAACGGGCTGGATGAAAGCAGTGGATCTTGCTGCAACGGCAGGCAAGCAAGTGTCTAGTCATCTTTGGCCTGAGCTTAGCGCTCAACTACTTGCGGTAGGCAGCACATCACACCGTTTGGAATATGTCGATTGGTGGGCTGAGATTCTTGCTGAGCCATTGGTTGTCGAAGAAGGCATGACAGTGTTGCCGGATGATTTACGTGGAAGCGGTGTGGCTTTTAATCCGGAGAAGGTCGAGCAGTATCGGGTTTAATTGATGTCTGATTCAATTAGCGCTCAAGCAATTTCGACGAGCATCGATAAAACACCGTTCGTGTTCAATGTTCGGTGTTTACTTAGATTCACTCGCTTATCTGGCAGGTATCGCCCAGATTTGAGCGCCGGTATTCTCTGAGGTAATGAATACGGCCTGGTCAGCTGTGACTGTCAAAGCTTCTGACTGACCGAGATTGTGGAAATGTAATCGCTTACCACGTGATTGCAAAGCCTCTTCCCACGATTGCCCCTCGGAGCGTTCAACGACTCTGACTTCCCGATAGGTCAGTAGAAAGGCTCGTTGGCCAAGTCGGTCGAAGTCCAGCGCTGTTATGTGGTCCAGATCCACGCTGGCAAAGTTGGCCGCTAAGCTGGATTCCAAGCTTTTAGGCGCGAGGGGTAGCTCTGTGAGAAAACGCGCCGTTAAATTTTCGCGTGGCGTTGAATCCGGAATGCTTAATTCGTAGAGCCTGCTGCGTGTCGGGCCATTGGACTGCAGAGGTTCTTTGCTGATTAAAAGCACTTTGCCATCATGAATTGCAAAAGCCTCTACATTTCGCGGTCCATCCTCGTAAACATACGATAGGGTCATGTCCGGTTGGAGGGTGCTGCCATCAGACACATCAAATAATGGCTCACTGAAAAAGTACAGACGATTGCGTTTGTGTGCTTTTAGATTATCCCCAGTGTCGCCAATCACTAAAAAATGCTGACCATCGATGGTGATGGCTGCCATATCTTCCCAGTCACGGTTTCGGCCATCGATGGACCACTGAGCTAGATGCCGTCCTGTTTCGCTCAATGCGTAGAGCGTTGCCGAGTTGCCACTGTCATTGATCGCGTAAAGAACACCCGGTACAGAGCGAGAAGCAGCGAAACCGCTCACCTCGCTGAGTTCATTATTTTCCAGTTTGCCAGTTTGTCGAATCTGATCGATGATGAGTGGTACAGGTGCTTGTATGCTCAGGGCTGATTTGGATGCATTGCTCTGGTTTTTACGCTCGGCATCGCTGACGCCTGCATCTCCAAGCGGTTCGTTCGTTGTTTTTGGTTTTTGCTCTCTGGTGGTAGAAGCGATAGGAGGTTGTTCAGGTGACTCGGAAGTGGATTTAGACGGAGATATTGAAGAGGGTTTGCCTGTGTCGCTGCCAAGGGTGGCCGTCTCAATGCCCTTCGATATCTGTTTTTGTTGATTCTGAAACTGCTCTTGTTGTGTTTTTACAACAGATGACGCCTGCGAATTTGTGGATGGTTGCGATGGCTGAGCGCCCAATTCAATGGTTGAGCCACGGCTATCGGGCGTAATGATCCGTGAATCTTCAGAGTTTGTTGGCGTGGGTGCGGTTTTCCCGGCTTCCGGCACTGGTGCTCTTGCCGCACAAGCGCTGATTAAGGTGACTAAAAGCAGAGGCAAACAGACGCTCTTTGCGCGCTTAATCATGGCTGGGTCGTCATGGTCTGGTCGTTACAATCGGGTACGTCAGAGCCCATTATTCCTGGCTTTGAGACGGCAACACGACTTCCTTTATGGACTTGAAAAGCTGTCGGGCGGCTGCAGGAGGCTTAGCCTTTGTTCGCTCAGTTATCGCCTGCCTCTGCAAGTGACGAAAGTGTTGTCGGTCGGCCGATGGGTAATCGGTAAAAAAAGCAGTTAGCGCGTCTTTTGTTGATTCATCGCCGTGATCGCCCAGTAATCTATCTCGCCATTGCTCAATCAGGTGGTGACTTTTTGTATTGGCGCGGGCGGTTTGCCGAATTTTTTCCAGTGCGAGTTCTACAGGTTCGACGTCAATGTGCCTCATTTTTTTGGCTAGAAAGCCCAGCTGGCGCTTCTTAGCACCGTTTGCTCGCAGTCTATTTAGCTCTTTCAGCGCATCCAGCACATCGCTGGGAAGAGGGATGGTGGCTAGCTCACTGGCCCCCAGCTCTGATAGTTTTGAGCCTAGTTCCCGCACCGCGTCGGCGTCCCGTTTGCGCTGACTTTTACTGATTTCTGCCGACTCTGACAAATTATCGTCATCATCGTCAATTGAACTTATTGGGATCTCGTCTATCATTTAATTAAGGGCGGTTGCGTCAAAAGATTTATCTTCGGGCGGTGTGACAATTTTCCACAATAGTTACACAGAGTTCGTTGTTTTTTCGCGACAATCACTGTCTAATGAGAATCCAGAGTCACTTTGAGTTCTTTGCCGCGAGGAGTCTAGAGCAGGTCATGACATTTTCTTCCCCCAAGCTGTTGATCATAGCGCCTTTATTGGCGGTAGGCACAGCTGCGTGGGCGGATTCTGCACGTGACTCCATCAGCCCTTTCGATTTCAACACCTCTGAGCTCGACTCAATTCAGTACACACGATCAGATTCTGTTGCGCTTGGCTTGGGTGCCGATGGGTCAACGTCGACTATCGATTCCCTCAACTCTGAACGAGGGCAGCAAACTGAGTTCTCTTTCAAGCTCAAGCCTAAACGTCCGGGCTTTTCGAAAGAATCATCCTATGGTCTGGGACTCTTCAGCGTCAGCGATGCCGACGTAGAGGTAAATAGCAGGGTTTTAGGTGTGGCTGGTGATGCACAGATTCCTGAGCTCAACGACGGCCTCGCATACTCCGCTGGGCTTCGGTTTGAACAAGAAGATGCCGATATCGACGGTACGGCTTATGTCAGTTCCAGCCAGCTAGGCCTGTCTTACGGCCGACTGGGTCGTCTCTGGTACGGTGGAATCGACGTCAATCTGGAGCAATTTGCTGATAGCTTCTACGGCAGCGATCAACCGGATGTTTTGTCTCTGGACGTCACGACTGGCAGAAGGCTTGGGTTTACGGGCCTCACTGATAACTCGCCTCTATGGTTGCTGTCAGTGCAAGGCAATTTTGATATGCGAGATGCCTTCAATATGTCTGACAATAGCTCTCAGGCGGATTGGTATCTGAACCCTAGCTTATTCTGGAAGCAGCCTGGCTTTACGTTCTCTGCCCAGATGCAAGTGCCTATTCAGTTCGAAACACTGAATGCGGCGGGCGAGCCAGACTACCGATTGCGGGCCGTATTCGAAAAACAGTTTAAGTAGTTCTCGAGTCCTTTACTTAACCGGTGTCTCAATGGGGCCGTTGCCTTCCTCGGGCATGGGCTCTCCCATTTCTATTTCGCTGGCTTTGCTCGTCATTTTCACCAAGCTAAGTCTTGCAACTAGATCGCCCCGTTTCCGATGTTCGATTTTAACCGGCAGGTAGTCGAGAGCCGGGGCAAACCAAGTTGTTGTCTCCCTACTGCCACCTGACGCATTCCGGTTTATCACGGGGATGGTGTCTAGCTTGCCCAGCCGTGTGTTCAGTTCTTCATTTTCACCGGTGAGGAACTCAACAGTCTTAATTCGACCCGTATCGAAAATAGGAAGCTCGAACCGATCAAATCCGTTTCTTAGTGAGTTCATGATCAACAAGGTGACCGTCAATCGATCAAGCAGCGGTTCTTCGAAGGTGTCAGTTACCTTGTTTCCGCGATATACGTGGTAGACCGAATTGTTACGCCAATCAAAGCTCGCATCGACGGCACGTCGGCGCTCTTTGTCTTGCCTGTACAAATAGGTTTGAGGCTGTAGCGTCAGCGAATCTTCAGTCTCTTTTACCGTGAACGTGCTTGATTCTGTGATTCGCCCTTTGCCCGTCATTCTGAACAATCCGCGCGGTTTTGTATTCAGGCTGTAATTCCAAAGCGAGCCCTTTTTTTCCAGTAATAAGGATGCGCTGCCAGCCGTGACTAAGTTATTACCGACTTCAAAGACCACTTCGAATTCAGATAAATCCCCTGGCTTTATGGATTGTGCATTCGCGTTCACTGAAACAGATAGGAGCGCTGTCGCCGTTAGCAGTCGGGTAATTTGCTTTCCGTTTACCGCTAGATTGTTGAGGGCAGTGCGCAAAGGCGAGCTGGGCATGACACGAGTTCCTTTTGGTGTTCATAGCAGCATAGTCGAAATGCAATTATCTGCTATCAAACAGTAACATTGTGGCCAATTTCTATCGAACAAGGCCGCGTTACTTCAGGTAGAAATCATAGATTCTTAGAACAAGAAAACTAGTCTTTGTTCAAGCAAATACGTAAGGCATCGACGTATAGCTGATGTTCTTTCGCAAGCACCCGAGTAGCAAGGTCCTCGCCACTATCATCAGACAATATCGGTACACGGACCTGAGCAATAACCGGTCCGGCATCGAGTTCAGGTGTTACCACGTGTACGCTGGCGCCTGCTTCGTCATCTCCTGCATCGATTGCTCTCTGATGTGTATTTAAACCGGGATAAAGCGGCAGTAAGGACGGATGGATATTGAGTATTCGTCCCTGCCAACGTGTAACAAATTCTTCCGACAGTATTCGCATGAACCCAGCCAATACAATCCATGACGGATTGAGCTGTTTCAGTTCAGCATCGACTGCTGCGTCAAAGGATTCTCGACTGTCAAAATCTGTATGGTCGACAACCGCGGTAGGCAGGCCAAGGGCCTCGGCGGCTTCCAGTCCCTTTGCATCCGGCCGATTGCTGATGACCAGGCCGATGTGAGCATCCAGTTGTCCATTTTGGCAGGCCTCTGCAATCGCGACCATGTTAGAACCGCGGCCAGAAATAAGGATGGCCAGAGACGGTTTCTTGTGTTGGTCGGAGCTAGATAGCGCCATCGTATACGACTGTAGGTTCGCCGCTGCCCGCTTCGATGGAGCCAAT
>CAZCKD010000165.1:0-7922 GCA_964498925.1 uncultured Granulosicoccaceae bacterium | reverse complement strand
CTGGCGACAATGGGCGCATTACCCGTATTCTCAAGCTTTAACCTCACACCTGAGAATCCATCGCCCAACTTAAACAGACGAGCTCCGTCCGAGGCGTGCACGATGGCCATATTACGATCGAACTGATACATGCCGAAACGAAAAACCCCTGTGACGGTGAAGCGTTTTATTCGCGGCACAAAACCAACCGGCGTCACGCTCGCCTCAGGCGTAATCACCATTATTTTGTCACCGGCAATAGCGCCCAGATAAGCAGCGAGATCCGCACCGAGCAACACACCGAATTCACCCGCCGATAACGCTTCGTCCAGCGTGTCGACCTGCTCTAACTTTGTGTGTAAGTCGGAAACGTTCGGCTCTTGGTCCGGCAGAATTCCCCTCACCAACGCGCCTGTGGATCTGCCGGCATGTACCAACATGACCTGACCTTCTACATAAGGCGCCGCTCCATTGACTTCAGGATGTGCAGAAGCAATTGAGGCCACCGGCTCCCATTCTTCGATAGGTTCACCCAAACCCGAGACGGTGGCATGGGATGAGGCTCCGATAATGCGTTGACGCATTTCTTTTTCGAAGCCGTTCATGACCGAGGTGACAGTAATTAAGGCGGTCACACCGAGAAAAATGCCAATTATCGACACCAAAGAGATGAACGAAATAAAGTGATTTCGCCTCTTCGCCCGGGTGTATCTCAGGCCTACAAATAATTCATAAGGTTGAAACATATACCTGTAGAGCCGGTCCTTGCGTTAGAGTTCGGGATTGAGTCGGGGCAAACGACATTAAGCGCAAAATCTCCCCCTACCTTTGTCAAGTGTAGTGAATACCGAGCGACGTTGTGCGGGAATAATTCGTGACTGCGTCGGTGCTTGGAAATATGGGACAATTCAACATTACTCATCAATCATGATCGACACGTATGTTTGAGCCCAATGGCCCAGTTAGTTGGCCGCATTGTGGATCTTTCTCTCCCCGCCCCGAGTTTACGCATTATGTTGCTACCTGAGATCGATCAAGGCGGCAGGCAATGGGGACGCTTGTATGGTGCCGCAGAATCTCTGGCCATCGCAGAGCTGGCTGCGCAGAGCGAAAATCTGCTGGTGGTGGTTGCCTCAAATACCGCTGAGCTACTTCAACTAGACGCGGAGCTGCGCTTTTTCACCGACCCTGATATCCCCCTGCATGTTTTAAGTGATTGGGAAACACTCACTTACGATCGCGTGTCTCCCCATCAAGACATTATTTCCCAGCGAATTCGAACGCTCTATAACCTGTCAGATGCCAGTCGGGGAATTCTACTGCTCACCGCGGCGGCGCTGATGCAGCGACTACCCCCCAGGTCTTTCCTGGAGCAACACGCGCTGATGATCAAACAGGGCGAGACGCTAGCGCTTGACGATTTTCGACGTCGTTTGGTTGATGCCGGCTATCGACTGGTTAGCCAGGTTGAAGAACATGGTGAATTTGCCGTACGCGGATCGATACTCGATCTTTACCCCATGAGCAGCACACTGCCCTTCCGCGTTGAGTTTTTTGATGACGAAGTCGAGACAATTCGCACTTTCGACTCAGACACGCAGCGCGGTTTGGACAAGGCAACCCATATTGAATTACTACCAGCTCATGAGTTTCCACTCAATGAAGAAGGTATTGGTCTATTTCGCAAACAATATAGAAACACGTTTGCGGCTGAGAGCAAAAATACACCGATCTATCTTGAAGTAAGCGAAGGTCGCGCGCCTGCAGGCATTGAGTACTACATGCCGTTATTTTTTGAGCAAACCTCTCACCTGTTTGAATACTTGCCGGACTCTACCGAATTTGTCCTGGTCGATGGATCTCACGAAGCATTCAGCCAGTTTGAGTCCAACACAGCCGATCGATATGAACAGCGCCGTCATGATGTTGAACGACCGATTTTGCCGCCTATTGATATTTATCTCACCGCTGCAGAGGTATCCAGTGAACTGTCAAAAGATACAACGACAAACACACAACGGTTTGAAATAGAAAAAACAGACAAGCACAAGATCAACTTTAAAACCGAAGCACCCGGTTTATTCCCTATTGATCCTCGCGGAGAACGTCCACTCGGATCCATACAGGATTTCTTAGGCAAATTTGCCGGCCGTGTACTGTTTGTTGCCGAATCAACGGGTAGACGTGAAGCGCTGCTAGATCAGCTGATTGGTAATCGACTGAACCCGGCCACGGTTGATGGTTGGCAAGAATTTCTCGATAGCGATAGAGAGCTGTGCCTGACCACTGCCGCCTTGGATCGCGGACTGCATCTACCGGACGCTCGGGTCGCCATGATTACTGAGAGCCAACTAGGCTCTGGGCGAATCAAGCGACGAGAACGCCGTCGCCCCACACGCGACTCCGAAGCCATCATTTCAAATCTGACCGATTTGAGAATTGGCGCCCCCGTCGTTCATATCGATCACGGAGTCGGTCGTTATCAAGGACTGACCTCTCTGGATGTCGGCCAAGCCGAAAATGAATACCTGACCATTCAGTACTCAGGTGATGACAAGCTCTATGTTCCCGTCTCTTCGCTTCACCTTATTAGTCGTTATGCAGGTGCCAGCGAAGAATCAGCACCCTTACATAAACTGGGCTCAGACACATGGCAAAAGGTACGACGCAAAGCTGCTGAAAAAGCCTATGACGTTGCCGCCGAACTGTTGGAAATTCATGCACGTCGCGCCGCGAGAAAAGGCTTTGCTTTTCCTTCGAAATCGGACAACTACGCACTGTTCAGCGATGCGTTTCCGTTTGAGGAGACGACTGATCAGCTTTCCGCGATAAATGCAGTCGTTGAGGATTTGAGATCACCCCAACCGACTGACCGTGTTGTGTGCGGGGATGTTGGTTTTGGTAAAACCGAAGTTGCCATGAGAGCAGCATTCGTGGCTGTCGATGCGGGTAAACAAGTCGCTGTTTTAGTGCCGACAACCTTATTGGCACGGCAGCACCATCAAAATTTCATGGACAGGTTTTCCGACTGGCCGGTTCAGATTGAATCATTGTCGCGGTTTGAAACCGCAAAAGAACAAAAAGAAATTCTCGGCAAGCTAGCCTCCGGCGCTGTCGACATCATCATCGGCACCCACAAATTGTTGAGCAAGGACATTGAATACAACAATCTGGGGCTCGTCATTATTGATGAAGAACATCGGTTTGGTGTTCGGCATAAGGAACACATGAAAACCCTACGTGCCGAGGTAGATATCGTGACCTTAACGGCCACACCGATACCACGCACGCTCAACATGGGTCTTGCAGGCATGCGAGACTTATCCATTATTGCAACGCCGCCACAACATCGACACGCTATAAAAACATTTGTTGGCGAGTGGTCTGATGTACAAATTCGAGAGGCCTGCGAACGTGAACTCTCGCGTGGCGGGCAAGTGTATTTTCTACACAACGAAGTACAAACGATTGAACGAATAGTTGAAGATCTCGAACGTATTGTTCCGGGAGCCAGAGTCAACTATGCCCACGGACAAATGCGCGAAACCGATCTTGAACAAGTGATGAGTGATTTTTATCATCAGCGTTTCAACATTCTGGTGAGTACAACCATTATTGAAAGTGGCATCGATATACCCAGCGCTAATACGATTATTATTAACCGGGCAGACAAATTAGGACTTGCGCAGCTACATCAATTAAGAGGACGAGTAGGTAGATCCCATCATCGTGCTTACGCCTACTTATTAACGCCACCTAAGGGATCAATGACAGCAGATGCGGAGAAGCGCCTGCAAGCTATCGAATCACTCGAAGACCTGGGTGTCGGTTTTACGCTTGCAACACACGATCTGGAAATTCGTGGCGCTGGGGAGCTACTGGGTGAAGGACAAAGCGGCCAGATTCAGGAAATTGGATTTACCCTGTACAGTGAGTTGCTAACGCGAGCCGTCAAAGCACTTAAAGAAGGAAAGCTGCCAGACTACGACAAACCACTGGCGCACGGCACAGAAGTCGACCTAGGGGTCCCTGCAATACTGCCAGAGGACTACGTTCCAGATGTTCATCAACGACTTATCCTATATAAGCGCATATCTCACGCTGCCGATAGCGATGCATTGCGAGAATTGAAAATCGAGTTAATTGACCGATTCGGCTTGTTGCCTATTCAGACAGATCGCCTGTTTGATGTCATGCGGTTGCGACAGCGTTGTGAACAGTTAGGCATCGAGCGACTTGAGTTAAACACGTCGGGCGGTAGAATTGTATTTGCAGATGAGCCGAATATTGACCCTATGGCGCTAATTCAGATGTTACAGCGGCATAGTGATATCTATCGATTTGATGGTAAAAAGATCTTACGCATTATCAAAGAGTTTCCAGAATCCGCAGATGGGCAGGAATTCGTCGATCAATTGTTGGATTCACTGACAATACCGAAGGCTGCCTGATAGGGGCGACGAGAAAAATGATGAAAAAACTACTTTTACGTTCGTGTGTCGGTCTTGCGCTGATTGTCAGTCTGCTACTACCCGCACAAAGCTACGCGAAAGACTATCAAATTGAAGTTGTTATTTTCGAAACTAAGTCAGGTAGAAAGCTCAATGCCGGTGGACTTTACTTTCCTAAGTCTGAAAAAAGTCTGACACTGAATACACAGGCGGCACTGAGTTCAGGATTTGCCATCATCGAAAACGATTTGACCCTGTCGGACAACGCTAACTCCATGGCATCCTCCGGCCGATACACCGTGCTGAGGCATTTTGCCTGGCGACAGCCCGGGTTAGATGAAGATGCGGCTGTCCCCATCAGAATTGCACTCGGCCAGGAAAATACAGTTTATCTGCCGGAAGATTTATCAAGCTACGAACACTTCATCCCTGCCTCGTCAAATCCGAGTGCCAGTAACAACCGGGAAGCGACAACATTCACTGTCAATGGAACGATCAAAGTGCGTTTGGGCCGTTTTTTACACATGGACGCAAAACTCGTTTTCACCGACATGGAGACCGGACAAGGCTTCCGCCTGTCTCAAAATCGAAAAATGAGAAGTCGCGAGCTTCACTACATAGACAATCCCAGATTCGGCATTCTTACCCGCATTTTGCCACTTGAGGACAAGCTACTGCCGGAAGAATAGGATCTAGGTTGTGTGAGTTAGTCATCAATTTTCATTGGAGATCAAACGAATTCAACGGCATCTGCCGCTATTCAGTCCATGTTCAGGGCCACACGCATAGTGTGAGAGTCACGGTGACACCCCAGTCACGTTTTATGACTCAGGAAACTCCATGACTCCATCAATCTCCATCCAACGCTCCTTAGGCATCGCGGCCCTGGCCTTGGGCTTATCATCTTTTTCTTCGCAGCTTATTGCAGCAGAACAGCCAAGAAACAACAAAAGGCATTTCGAATACGCCCGTGTTCTCAATGTTCAACCCGTCTACCGCGAAATACAAGTTCGCGAACCTCGCCAGGAATGTTGGACAGAACAAGAACAACATATTGTTGGCTATCAGAATCGCAGTCCGCGCCACTTTAATTCAAGGCGCGCCGGTCCTAACCGGCAAGCGTCCCAAGGCCCGCGCAATTCATACAGAAATCAAATTCGAAATTCCCATGCCGGTAACGCTGTTATCGGTGGAATCATTGGCGGCGTTATTGGCAATCAGTTAGGTCGAGGCCACAGCCGTCACTCTCGTACCGGCGCAACTGTCGTGGGCGCTATTATTGGCAGTGCTATTGGCAATGAATCCCATTACCAAGGTTCACGTATTCGCGACAATCGTCGAGGATATGGAAACTCGAGAGGACAAACATTGCCTATTTATGAAACTCGCAACGTTCAACGATGTAAGCAGGTCATTGACACTCGCACGGATAGCCAACTACAACACTACCGCGTGACATATGAGCACCTAGGTCGCCAATATGTCACTCAGACACAAAGAGATCCCGGAAACAGAATCGAAGTTCAGGTGTCTGTCTCCCCCGCTCGCAGGTAACACTGAATGAAACACTCATTAGAACCAACTTCTGGTTCGTTTGATCAAAAACGCTTTTCCAACGCCGTAAGCAGCAAACGGAAAAAGGCTGTTTATTGGATTCGCGCTCTCGCTGCGAGCCTTGTTCTGATGAGTGTTTTTTATAGTCCGGTTCACTCAGCTGATGCAGTGGATCGGTCTCAAGCCATAGAAATCGCGAAACAACAAAACGGCGGTAGCGGAAAAGTACTGGGTGTGACGACGACAACCGATCAATCCGGGAACACGGTATATGCCGTGAAATTACTAACGAACGGCCGCATTCGCATCTTTAAAATCAACAAGGCACCGTAACCATGCGAGCTCTCATAATTGAAGATGACAACGCACTTCGCGCTCAAATTGTCGATTCTTTGCGAACCAGCGGCTTCGCTATTGACGAAGCTGCAGATGGCGACGAAGGACTGTACTTAGCGTTAAACATGCCCATAGATGTCGCCATTGTAGATTTGGGCCTACCAGGCAAGGATGGCATATCACTTATTCAGGAACTACGAAAAAAAGACAAAAACTACCCGGTACTGATTCTGACCGCTAGAGATCGTTGGCAGGATAAAGTCGATGGCCTGGAAGCAGGTGCAGATGATTATTTGACCAAGCCCTTTCATATCGAGGAACTACAAGCCAGGCTCCGAGCTCTCTTGAGGAGAACAGGTGGTTGGACCGATTCAACGCTGGATTTTGAGCGTTTAAGTATCGATACGCGAGCGCAGAAAGTCAGCGTAGACGGAGAACCCGTGGATTTAACCGCCTTCGAATACAAGGTACTGGCCTACCTGGCCACTCAAGGGGGCAAAGTTATCAGCAAATCGACATTGCTTGATCACCTATACGACGAAGACACAGATCGAGACCCCAATGTCCTTGAAGTATTCATTCGTCGACTACGACAGAAACTCGATGCGGACAAGACGCTTCAGCCCATAGAAACTATGCGAGGCCGAGGTTATCGAATCGCACTGAAACGGCTTACCGCAGACAACGAACCCACCGATCAGCCAGCAGCATAAGTGCCGACAACCGCATGAATTCCATCAGTTCAAGACTATTTATAGGCACAGGTGTTGTCCTGGCGATTTTTGTCTTGTTAATGGGCTTGTCAATCTCCTACTCCGTTCATAAACGTGCAGAAACTGCCCGTCTCGATCGATTACAGGGATTGATCTACGGCATTCTCGGAGCCACTGATATCTCGGACACCGGCACTTTAACGGTCAACACACTGGCCCTTCCCGATCCGATGCTATCTCAGAGCACCGCCGGGCTATACGCAGAAATTATCGCAAGCGATGGTTCACGACTTTGGCAGAGCACATCGACGACAAGCTGGATTCCAACATCATCTGTACGCCCTATAGGTGACTGGCAGTTCGCAACGGTTGATAGGGAATCTGCAGAGTCTCTGAATCGTTTGCAGCTTTCAACAGCCTGGGAATTCGACAATGGAGAAGAGCTTCCGTTTATTGTGCATGTTGTGACAGAAGCCGATTCAATCGCCAAGCAGTTAAGTCGATTTGATAAAGCGATGTGGGCATCGCTCTTGGTTTCCGCTATAGCCTTACTCATCGCACAATTTTTCGTTCTTCGACATTCATTAAAGCCGCTAAGGATTGTTGGAGACCAAGTTGCAGACATCGAACAAGGCACACGAGACTCGATCGATGCGGCAGTACCTTCCGAACTGACACCGGTAACGCAAGGACTGAATGCATTGCTCGGTGCCGAGCGAACTCGCCGATCGCAATATCGTCACGCGCTGGATGACCTTGCTCATAGCTTAAAAACCCCGTTGTCAGTACTACAGAATATCGGAGATTTAAAACACTCAGATTCGGAATCAGTCAAAGAACAAACGCTGCTGATGCGGCAATCAATAGAACGTCATTTGGAAAGAACGCA
>CAZCKD010000164.1:0-7927 GCA_964498925.1 uncultured Granulosicoccaceae bacterium | reverse complement strand
CGATCTGCAATTAAGCAGATTTCTGATCTTCAGATTCACGCATAACCGTTTCAGCTTGCTCAGTCCCATCTTCCAGTTCAGCAGGCTTTTCGTCTTCTTCTTTGACCGCCGCCTTGAAGCCTTTAACTGCTGATCCGAGATCGCCACCGAGGTTCTTTAATCGCTTTGCTCCGAAGATCAGCACGACAATCACCAGGATGATTAACAGTTGTGGAACACTTGGCATACCCATAATATTTCTCTCTTAGTCTTCAGTTGTCCGAGCAGCCTTCTCGGCATGGCCGGAGACTCCTTCACGACGTTCTAATTCTTTCAATATGTCTGACGGCCCCAGCCCTTTAGCACTCATCATCACCAGCATGTGAAACCAAACATCTGCTGCTTCTGACACTAAATGACTCGAATCGTCACCTTTGGCAGCCAAAATAAACTCGACCGCCTCTTCGCCTACTTTTTTCAATATGGTGTCATCACCACGCTGAAACAAGCTCGCTGTGTAAGATTCAGACGCATCGGCCTGCCGCCGAGCATCAATTTGCTCCGCCAGACGCGTCAAAACGTCGCTCATATATTAGCCTCTTTGCACGCTGAACTGAACGGACTTATTGCCCTAATAGCTCCAGCGTGTGATCTAACCGTATTTATCGCCAGCCAGCGGGAATATTCGCATTCGACTGGGTCTCGTTTGGGCTGACAAGCGTACCTGAACCCACATGTCACTGCCATGCAGAATGCTCATAAGCCATCATTTTGAGCGATATATTTCATCGGGCGACTTGACAACCGGATCACAATCTTCCCAGACACCCTCATCGCTCAATTTCTTGTAAAAACAATGCTCTCGCCCAGTATGACAGGCGATTCCACCTATTTGTTTCACCAATAGAAGCAATACATCGCTGTCGCAATCGAGCCGGATTTCCTTAATTTTCTGAACATGGCCCGATTCCTCACCTTTTCGCCATAACCGCTGACGGGAACGGGAGAAATAGACGGCATGACCGGTTGCAACACTCTCCTCAACCGCCTCTGCATTCATCCAGGCAACCATGAGGACTTGCCGGGTGTCGGCGTCCTGTGCGATGGCGGGGATAAGTCCTGCCTCGTTAAAAACCAGTGAATCGATCATTTTTAATTAAATCCGTAAAAATTGAGACGAAGCAATTTAAATAATTCTTAGCTATGTCTTCCAATCCCCAATGGCCGATCGCGTCGGCGTTTGCGTTTGCGATCCAGCTAGAGACGAACCTCGATAGATTGGGAAGCCATATGCTCTTTTGCTTCGGCAATCGTATATTCACCGAAATGAAAGATACTGGCGGCCAATACCGCATCTGCCCCACCTTTGAGCACACCGTCACTCAGGTGCTGCAAGTTGCCCACACCCCCCGAAGCGATAACCGGAATTTCCACTGCGTCCGTGATGGATTTAGTCAGCTCAAGATCAAAACCGATCTTGGTACCGTCTCTATCCATGCTGGTTAGCAGAAGCTCCCCGGCGCCATACTCGGCCATCTTGATAGCCCATTCAACAGCATCTATGCCCGTCGCCTTACGGCCTCCGTGGGTAAAAATTTCCCAGCGGGGTGTTTCTCCTGGAGCTGAAACAGATTTAGCATCGACTGCGACGACAATGCATTGTGAGCCCACCTTATCGGTTGCTTCCTTAACAAGCTCCGGCCTGTTGACGGCTGCGGTGTTGATACCGACTTTGTCAGCTCCGGCATTCAGCAATCGCCTTACATCACTGACAGCGCGAATTCCACCACCCACTGTCAGAGGAATAAAGACCTGCGAGGCTACTTCTTCAACCACATGCAAAATGGTGTCGCGGTTATCAGAGCTTGCCGTGATATCGAGAAATGTAATTTCATCGGCCCCGGCAATGTCATAACCTTTCGCAACACTGACAGGATCACCCGCATCGCGGATCTCTAAAAATTTAACGCCTTTGACGACGCGACCGGCATCGACGTCAAGACAGGGAATAATGCGTTTCGCCAGACCCATCGCTAGCTATCCTGACCTGCGACAGCATACGAATCAGCCAACTCCTGAGCTTCTTTCAGATCTATGGTTTCTTCGTACAGCGCTCTACCCACGATGGCTGCCGAAATACCACGATGCATCTGCTCTCCCAATGAGCGAATGTCGTCTAAGTTGGTCACACCGCCAGAGGCAATGACAGGGATGGACACCGCTTCGCCCAAGGCAGCAGTCGCCTCCGTGTTGACACCTTGCATCATGCCGTCTCGCGCAATATCGGTATACACGATAGCGCTAACACCCACATTTTCGAATCGTTGTGCGAGTGAGACTGCGGTGACAGTCGACGCTTCGGCCCAACCTTCGGTAGCTACGTAACCATCGTTGGCATCCAGGCCAACGATAATCTGCCCGGGAAAATGTTTACACAACTCGTCGACAAATTCAGGTGACTTAACGGCCAACGTACCAATAATGAGATAGCTGACGCCTGCATCAACATACGCTTTGGCCGTTTCTAAAGAGCGAATGCCACCACCAATCTGAACCGGAATATCACCACTTTGTTTGCAAATTTCCCGAACCGTTTGCGCATTGCGTGGCTCACCAGCAAACGCGCCATCAAGATCTACAAGATGAATTCTTCTAGCCCCTTGCGCAATCCAACGCATAGCGACGTCCACCGGGCTGTCATCGAAAACGGTATCGTCTTCCATTCGACCCTGACGCAGGCGAACACATTTGCCGTCCTTTAAATCAATCGCAGGGATGATTAACATCTATTTTTCTCCAACCCTAAAAGGGAAAACTCAACCATAGCAATACAACTCAACAACCTTATGACCCTCATTGAAATCAGTTATCTCCCTGCCAGCGAGTAAAGTTTTCTAGAAACTGTAAACCGTCTCTCGAACTTTTCTCCGGATGAAACTGGCTGGCAAACAAGTTGCCATAAGCCACTGACACGGAAATGTCCTCGCCGTATCGAGTCGTGCCGGTCACCACGCTCTGATCGCTTGGTATGCAGTAGAAACTGTGTGCAAAGTAGAACCGTGTTTTGTCGGGAATGCGATTCCACATGGCGTGATCGCGCGCTTGATCGACCTCGCTCCAACCCATGTGTGGCACCTTAAGACGTGTACCGCTGGTGTCCGCTAGAGGATCAGCAAAGCGTGTGACGATACCGGGAATGATATTCAGACATTCCACACCGTTGTTTTCTTCGCTGGTACTTAGCAACACTTGGAAGCCCATGCATATACCCAGAAAAGGGCGTGTATGCACCGTATCTACAACAGCCTGAGCCAAACCGCTTTCGAGCAACGCTCCCATGCAATCTGCCGCAGCGCCTTGTCCCGGGCAGACGATTCGGTCAGCGGATTCGATGATGGCCGGATCATTGGTCACTAACACTTCGTCACGCGGGGCGACTTGCTCCAACGCTTTGGATACTGACTGCAAATTGCCCATGCCATAGTCAATGATTGCAATTCGTTGCATGATGGTGCTCTAAATCCTTTATGTGAAGATGTGGCGCCAACGCGCCCGCACAAATCCGTCGTAGATGTTCGACTCTACAAGGAACCCTTTGTTGACGGCATTGCATCTGCAGCTCTGTCATCGATGGTGCATGCAATTCGGAGCGCTCTACCAAACGCCTTGAACAAGGTTTCAATCTTGTGGTGATCGTTTTGGCCGCGCAGAACATCCATATGCACGGTGGCCTTAGCATGGTTGGCAAAACCCTGGAAAAACTCGGAAGCCAGATCGACATCAAAACTGCCGACTTTATCTCGAGTAAATTCGGCATTAAAAAATAGACCGGGCCTACCTGAAAAATCGATGACCACACGAGAGAGAGATTCGTCCAGCGGCACATACGCATGGCCGTAACGTTGTATTCCCTTACGATCACCCAGCGCATCGGCGAATGCACTACCCAACGCTATACCAATGTCTTCGACGGTGTGATGGTCATCAATGTGCGTATCGCCCTGACATTCGACGGTAATATCGAATAGTCCGTGTCTGGAGACCTGATCGAGCATGTGCTCCAGGAATGGGACGCCGGTGGAATAACTGCCTTTTCCGACCCCATCCAGTGATAGCGTCACTGAAATAGCAGTCTCCAACGTCTTACGCGACACACTGGCATTTCGATTGGACACGCACAAATCTCCGTAAAACCGCTGAGGATACACGCTGAAACCGGTTCAGGACACCCATCGGACCTCACAAGCGTCATGACATTCGGTGATCAGCCCGGCAAATTAGTCATTAACCTGCAGCCAAAAAGTCACAGGGCCATCATTAATTAAGCCGACCTTCATATCAGCACCAAACGTACCGGTTTGAGGCTCTGTGGATATATCAGTCACCACCTTCACCAGCTGATCGAACAACTCCTGCCCTTGCTGAGGAGATGCGCCAGACGAAAACCCCGGTCGCCGACCCTTTCGCGTATCCGCAACCAGCGTGAATTGAGGTACGAGCAGCAATTCCCCCTGAGCTTGCATGAGGTCCAGGTTCATCTTTCCTGTCTCGTCAGGAAACACCCGATAACCAAGGATTTTTTCAGCAAGCTGGGTGACGGTGGTTTCAGAATCCGTTTTTTCCACACCAATCAGCGCGAGAAGCCCCGTACCGATACTTGCCGTACGAGCACCTTCTATCGTGACCGACGCTTCGGTAACGCGTTGTATTAGGGCGATCATGCGGTGAGTCGACTCATGGCTTGGTTCATCGAAAACAATTTAAACAGGTGAGAAAGATAGCAAGTAGAGCTGGTGTCGGTAGGAATTCTCCTACAACAATTTAATCAATATCCGACAATAAAATCCGTAAGTTCCGATAGTTTACGCGCCGGGCTCTGTTTACTATTACTTCCGTGGTCAGGAACAACCACAGACAAGGACGTACCAAGGACGATGTCAATCAACAGGGAAGTTCAACTCAAGGATTGAGTTGGCCGTTAGATGACAACATCAACCTTAAGAACCAGGAGGGTTCCAGCCCGGCCAGGATGGCCGGGCTTTTTTATGTCTGATGACTTAGTGCTGACGCGTCTAAACAATCGTTATCACACATATTGGCCTAGAATAGATTGGGTTTTCGCCGATCAGTTGCTCGACTTTAATAGTCCTAGACCGGATCCACCGCATTCATCCATGTCCGCCAAACTAATTAACCGTGTCACCAAAGCGCTAAGCTGGCTTCCGTTGTGGGCAAATCAGGCTGTGGGTGCAAACATTGGCAGACTCGCCTGGCTAAGCCGATCCCGGCAACGTCGTGTCACCGAAGTTAATTTACGTATCTGTTTTCCGGCCATGCCTGAGGATGAGCTGCAACAGTTTGCACGTCGTAGCCTGATTGAAACGGGCAGGCAGTTTTCTGAGTCTGCCTGGATCTGGCATCGCCCCATAGAACAAACGCTTTCAAAACCGATTGAGATTCGTGGCGAAGAACTCCTGCTGGATGCCATCCAATCCAATAAGGGCGTTGTCATGATTTCCCCTCACCTGGGCAATTGGGAACTCTGCATTCTGTTGCTATCGCAACGACACCCTTTCACGTATTTCTATCGCGACCCAAGACAGAAAGGCGTTGGCGAGCTACTCGTCAAATGGCGTGGTCATTTGGGCGGCAAACCGGCCTCTCTGGACGCTGCAGGCATAAGACAGGGCTTGCGAGTTTTAAAACAGGGAGAAATCCTGGGGTTTCTGCCGGATCAGGAACCAGATACAGACAATGGTGTCTTTGCCCCGTTTTTTAATGAACCCGCCTTGACCATGACGCTTCTTTCAAAAGTTGCGAAGAAAAGCGAGCGCCCTATTCTCTTCTGCCTAGCAGAACGAAAACCCAAAGCCCGTGGCTGGATTCTGCACATACTACCGGCAGACCCTCAGATCGCGAGCGACAACATTGAAGAAGCTACCGCCGCGTTGAACAAAGGCGTTGAAGACTGCATAGGCCTATGTCCAGACCAATACCTGTGGGATTACAAGCGCTTTAACACCCTCACAGATGGCTCCCGTAGAAACTACCGCTAGTTTCCTCATCGTTAGTCACCATCAAAAAGACGTTCGTTTTCTCCACACTGATCACATTTCAGGCGAGGATCAAACTCTGTGACTGTTAATAGTATTAAACGAATCCGCTTGGAGCTTGCACATCGCTCGTTAAAACCCCACACTCTATGCAGTGCAGTGAAGTTTTCCGCACATTTTATGATGACTCAACGGGGTGCCGTAAAGGCTGAGAGTCCGGAAATCTGTATTCCGGGACAACCCGCAGAACCTGATTCGGCTAGCACCGACGTAGGAATTGAGTTTGCGCACCTACCGGTGGGTCATCGTCTTCAGGCTTAATTGTCATAGGATGATCATGAATCACTTGTTGCAAAAATCTAGAACCCTATTTAACCAACCCCTACGCCGAGTTGCGCCCGGGCTGTCCACTGTAGCCATCGCTGCAATTCTTTCTGTCTTTAGCCCCGTTGCTCAAGCAGACGAAAATACCTTAACGGTTTATACCTACGAGTCATTTACCGCAGAATGGGGCCCCGGCCCAATCATCAAATCAGGCTTTGAAGAGCAATGTGGAGACTGCACAGTAGAGTTCGTCGCATTAGACAGCTCTGCAGGCATTCTTAACCGCGTTCAACTCGAAGGCAGCAGTTCCAAGGCTGATGTTGTGTTGGGATTGGACACCAATCTCATGGCGATCGCTGAAGACTCAGGTCTGTTAGCACCCTCTGGTGTTGATACCAGCGGACTCACACTTCCGGTCGAATGGACATCAGAAACTTTTGTACCGTTTGACTATGGCTACTTTGCGTTTGTCTACGACACTGAAACGCTAGCGACGCCGCCAACAAGTTTTGATGCGTTGATCAACGCACCTGAAGACGTCAAAATTATCATTCAGGATCCTCGCACAAGCACTCCCGGACTTGGACTACTGCTGTGGTTAAAGTCGGTTTACGGTGAAGACGCCGCGGCTAAGTGGGAAGCCTTGCAACCTCGCATCCTGACAGTCACAAAAGGCTGGAGTGAAGCTTACTTTTCACTATTCCTGAACGGTGAAGCTCCGATGGTTCTGAGCTACAGCACATCGCCCGGTTATCATATGGAAATTGATAAAACCGAACGCTATCAAGCTGCAGCATTTGACGAAGGTCATTACTTACAGGTAGAAGTTGCTGCTTTGTTAAAGCAATCAACCAAGCAAGAGTTGGGACAAAAATTCCTAACATACTTGACTAGTGTCGATGCACAGGCTGCCATTCCATTGTCAAATGTTATGTATCCGGTAGTGGATTTAGAAGACCAACTGCCTGAGTCATTCAATCGTTTGATTCAACCAGCAAGCACTCACCTTTTAAGCCCTGAAACTGTTCGCGATAACCGCAAACAGTGGGTTAATGAGTGGTTAGAAGCCTCCTCACAATAATCATGATGTCCGGCCAGACTCATTTCAGACAACGAGTCTGGCCTTGGTGGTTAAGTGGTGCTATTGCACTACTGATAGTGCTAACCGTGACCCTGCTTCCCGCACTAGCGATGGTGCGGGAGGCAGGCAGCATTCCCTGGCTCCAAGTGTTGGGCCAATCTTACGAACAGCGAGTTATTACGTTTAGCTTTAAACAGGCTGCTCTATCCACTGCGTTATCCATCGTATTTGCCTTGCCAGTCGCACTGGCCTTGGCCCATAAACCGCATTTTCCGGGCCGAACCCTCATCGTCAATCTGTTCAGCCTCTCCCTGGTTATACCCACTATTGTTGCTATTTACGGCATCGTTGCGGTGTTCGGCAGAACAGGCTGGCTCAACCAACTAATAGACGCTGTATCTCTGCCTACGGTTTCGATATACGGCTTGTCGGGCATTCTTGTTGCGCATGTATTTTTTAATTTACCGCTTGCCGCTCGAGTTATGCTCAT
>CAZCKD010000163.1:0-7958 GCA_964498925.1 uncultured Granulosicoccaceae bacterium | reverse complement strand
CGCAATATCTATCAGATTTTGCTCAACATTCTCTTGAACAGTTAACTCATGGTGCTTGGTTTGAAACTGCTTTGCTACATTATCGGCATAGTGAAGCTCGTCGAATTTTTTGTTATTAAATCCGATAGCGCACGTCGTCACCGGTGTATCGCTGTTTTTAGCCATCATGCCGACGACCGCGCTAGAGTCAACACCGCCACTGAGAAAGGCACCTAGTGGTACGTCACTTATCATCCTGGTTTTAACGCTATCGTCTAATAGCTCTACGAGCTCTTCTTCTATTTGCTCCCGCGTCCCCGCATGAGTCTTGGCAAACGATACGTCCCAGTATTGATGTTGTTCGGCGCCATCTCTATTAATTCGCATCCAATGGCCAGGCGCTAGTTTATGTACAAACTTAAAGATGGTTTTTGGATCAGGAACATATTGATAGAAAAAGTAATCCTTAACCGCATCACTACGAATGGACTTATCAATAGACTCGGCGCAAAGAATTGATTTTATTTCAGAGGCGAAAAGGAAACGATCATCTTTGCGATAGAAATATAAGGGCTTTTTTCCTAAACGATCACGAGCTAAAAAAAGAGATTCTTCCTGTTTATCCCATATAGCAATAGCGAACATACCATTTAGGAATTGAAGACACGCAGCACCGTGTTTTTCATAGAGCGCAATGAGAACCTCTGTGTCTGAAGTTCCTCTGAAAGAAACACCCTCTGCTTCTAGATCTTTTCTCAATGACTGAAAATTGTATATCTCACCGTTATAAACAGTTACATACCGCCCCGATGGAGAATGCATCGGTTGCTTACCCGCTTCACTGAGATCAATAATGCTTAAGCGGCGATGGACCATTGCCACGTGTTCATCAACGAACACGCCTGAAGCATCTGGGCCTCTGTGCTTAATGGCATTACCCATCTTATTCAGCAAGTTACCGACATCAGAAACGTCCTTACTGAATTGAGTAAACCCTGCTATGCCGCACATACTAGTTCGACAATCATGTTCTAAACGCCACCGTGGGAATATTTCCAGTTATAAGTTTGTCACATTGCAAACACTTAAACAGTCTGTGAACTGTCTTCGTTCCGGGTTCTTTTACACGACATAGAATACCTCGGCTCCAACCCATACTAGTGGGTAGCGGTCTGCAATTCATTCAGATTGAACAATGAATTTGATTGTTCCTGAAGTTAATCGGCATCGCTTAGCGTCTATCGAGGTTTTTTGCCATGAATCACAAAAATATACAATCAGTAAACGCTATGACGGTAGACGTCGAAGACTTTTATCAGGTCTCGGCGTTTGAGCCTTATATACCTAGAGATTCATGGAAAAACTACGCCAGTAGAGTTGAAGCCAACACTGATCGAATTCTCGCTCTGTTTGACGAGAACGGTGTAAAAGCGACGTTTTTCACCCTGGGATGTGTAGCCCAGGACCACCCAGAACTAGTCAAACGTATTGTTTCACAAGGTCATGATATGGCCAGTCATGGCTGGGATCACCGTCGGGTAACAACGCTATCTCGCGAAGAATTCTCAGATGATGTGGCACGAGCAAAGAGTGTGCTTGAAGATATTTCAGGACAAGAAGTTATCGGCTATCGAGCGCCAAGTTATTCGTTTACGCTACAGACGGATTGGGCGCACGACGTTTTACTTGAACAAGGGTATCGATACAGTTCCAGTATTGCGCCCATAAAACATGATCTCTACGGAATACCAGATGCATCACGCTTTTCTTATCCGTGTGCTGACAATCACATTCTTGAACTGCCTATAACAACGACTAGGATTTTAGACAAAAACTACCCATGCGGCGGAGGCGGCTGGTTTCGACTTTACCCCTATGCAATCAGCAAATGGGCCATCAACCGGGTAAACAAAAGAGATAACGAAGCTGCAATCTTCTATTTCCATCCTTGGGAAATCGACCCTGAACAGCCCAGAATTAAGGGTATAAATGCCGCAACCCGGTTTCGCCATTATCAAAACCTTTCGAGTATGGAAAGAAAGATCGTGCGACTTCTCAAAGATTTTAAATGGCGAACGATTCCGGAGGTTTACGCCGCCGAACTCAACAGCATCACCAAGGCGGCCTCAGAGCAAATCAGTGAGCCAAACCTCACTGTCGACAAACTGCACCACCACTTAGTGAGCTAAACCTCACTGTGGGTAAAACGTGAAACCATAGACCACTATTTTGATGCAAGATAACGCTGTTAGGAAGATTTCGATTTTATTTGTGCTGCAACATTAATTTGAAGTCACTGTCGCAGAGAAATCTGGCTTTAACTTATTTGATCAAGAAGGAAGGTTCAACGGTTCTTAGACAGAGCCGCATTGACTCAAGCCTCGTTAACTAGAGTACGCAACGACATGTACAAGGAATACTACGGGTTAACATCTGACCCATTCCGCATATCTGCGGATAGTGTCAATTTGTATTCCCACAAAAGCCTGACTAAAGCCCGTTCATACCTGCAGTACGGATTGCAGATGGATGAAGGGATTGTGCTTGTGACTGGCGATATTGGTACTGGAAAAACTACTCTTATTAATAGTCTTTTAAAGTCTGACATTGGTATTCAGCTAGATCCGGTCGTTATCGAGTGTGCTGATTACACGGGTATTGAGCTATTGCGTAACTATGCGGCCATACTATCGGGTGAAGGCTTACCTTCAGAGCAATTGGAGCTTCCCGAAACACTGAACACGATTTCACATCTCTTGATGCAAACTAAAGCCGAGGGAAAAAAGGCCTTACTAGTTTTAGATGATGCCCACCAGCTGTCGGATGATGCATTACACAAACTTTTACACCTAACAAATCTTAAGATGAACGGGCAACAGCTTCTGCAGATTCAACTGGTCGGTCTTCCGCATTTGCGTGACACTATTTTACGTCCCGAGCACGAGCAATTACACCAACGGCTTGCTGCGACCTGTAGCATTGAACCCTTAACTCTGCTCGAGACTGCAGAGTACATAATCCACAATCTTAAAGAAGCTGGATGGAAGGGTAACCCTCGGATTTCCCCTAAGGTGTTTAAAGTGATTCACAACACGAGCATGGGCATTCCACGGTGGATAAATCTTAACGCCAGTCGGCTAATGCTCCATGGGATGATTAACGAGAAGCAGAGTCTTGATCTTCCGGACATCTGCGAAGTTCTTTGTGAATTACTCAAAGAAGATCTACTACCAGCAAAGGTTCGAAAAAAGAACCAACTTCAAGCTGCATGAATGGGAAAAATAGCAGAATGAATTTTACAAAATTATTGTCAGTGCTTTTCGTTGTTGCAATAGTGTCAGGTTGTGCCACACAGATTGCGCCACGAGACAACGGTGGTAGTGCAGCTAATGCGACGACTCAAACTCCGGCCGCTCAAGACTATCGTTATGTTATTGGTCCCGGCGACACGTTAGATATATTTGTCTGGGGATACGAGAATCTGTCATTGACCGTCCCCGTCAGACCCGATGGAAAAATCACAACCCGCCTGGTTGAAGATATGGTGGCAACAGGCAAAACACCTACAGCGCTTGCGCGTGAGTTAGAAGACAAATATCAGGTTTACGTTAAGAACCCGACAGTGACCGTCACGGTTAATAAGTTTATTGGTGTTCCTTCACAACAAATTAAGGTCGTCGGCGGTGGTGCTAATCCGCAAACCGTTCCATACGTTAACGGCATGACTGTTCTAGATGTCATGATCGAAGTGGGCGGTCTTAAGAAATTTTCAAATGGAAACAAGGCAGTACTGGTGCGTAACGTCAATGGCGAGCGTAAAAGCTACCGAATTCGTTTACACGATCTTCTAAAGAAAGGAGATATTGGTGCTAACCGAGATGTGAATCCTGGGGACATTCTGATCATTCCAGAATCCTGGTTTTAATCATTAGCGATAAGCACGAACACTTGTTTTTCTAGCTCTATAGTTATGAATATTGACTAATACGATATGCATGAGATATTTGACAAAGTAATAGAATTTGTTTGGGGAGTTTGGCGTTATCGCTGGACAGCCCTGATCACTGCATGGGTACTTGCCCTGACGGGTTGGATTCTCATTGCACAAATCGACGCACGCTACCCGGCATCTGCAAGGTTGTTTGTCGACACAAACAGGATTCTAGTGCCCCTGCTAGACGGCATCGCTGTGCAACCCAATGTTAAGCAGCGAGTTGCTTTGATGAGTAAAACGGTTCTTAGTCGACCGAATCTCAACAAATTAATAGATAAGCATGGTCTGGATCAAACTGACGATGGTGTGCTCGATCGGCCATCATTGATAGACCGTCTCACCAGGGAAATCGTCATTACCGACGTTAATAACCGAAATTCGATCTACTCTTTATCGTACTCACACAAGGATCCTGTTATCGCAAAATCGGTAGTGGAATCACTCATCGAGATTTTTATTGCAACCTCGTTTGACGAAGAGCGCAATGACAATAAGAGTGCTCAGAAATTTCTGGACGTACAAATCGAAGACTACGAAAACCGTCTGACGTCTGCTGAGCAGAGACTCGCTGATTTCAAACGCAAACATGCCGGCACCCTCCCTAGTGAAGAAGGTGGCTATTACAAACGTATGGAAAACTTGGTCTCTTTACAAAGAACCTCGCAGCTGGAGCTGAACGAAGCGATAAATCAAAGCGCTACATTACGTAGAAATCTTGCCCAGGAAGAACGGAAAATACAAAATAGCTCGCAAAATCAAACGCCATACGATGACCGTATTGCAGATCTCCAGACTCAACTAGATGAGTTGCTAGTGCGTTTTACTGAACGCCACCCTCAAGTATCCATCCTGCAGCAATCTATCGATGATCTGGAACAAGAAAAACGTAACAACAGCGGTAGCGGTTCTTCTAACAATGGAGAATTACTTCAGAACAGTGTCGTTTATCAACAACTTAGCACCTTACTGGCTGAGTCCGAGGCCGAAGTATCAAAGCTACGCGTTCGTGATAACAACTATCAATCACGCTTAACGGAACTGAAAGGCACCGTGGATAGCATTCCTGAAGTAGAAGCTCAACTTACTCAGCTAGATCGTGATTACGAAACAATCCGCAGTCAACACGAAACACTGCTCAATAAACGAGAAGCTGCAAGGTTGACGGGCAATATTGATTCAGACACAAACGATGTCACCATTCGATCATTGGATCCACCGTTTGTCCCGAATCGCCCGACCGACCCGGACAGACTACTACTGACTGTTTTGACCCTCATTGCCAGTATTGGCATAGGCGTGATGGTCGCGTTCTTCAGATCTGTGCTACATCCAGTGTTCTACAACCAACGATCACTGGAACATGTCACGAAAATACCCGTGCTAGGTTCGGTCAGCATGTCCAGTAATCACTCTGAGCGCATTTCGTCTGTAGCAGAATATGTTAAATACTCTGTTCTAACCATCATGCTGCCCATTGTCTGTGTAGTCATCATTTATATTCTATTGACGAATGACGAGCTATACGACAGTTTCAAAGTTGCATCAAACAGCAACCAACAAATTTCAGTGAATACGTGTGTTGCGGATGATTGCAGCACACACCATCAAGTACTTACCAGGAAATCATAATTCCTGAATATTTGACTTGATTATCCAAACGCACTACCCGATCTACTCAATGTTGATCGGGTTCAAAAAGCGGCTGGATGTTGCTAGTGATTCCATCGGTCTCATGACACACTAAAAGTAGCATGATAGTGCTCTGGCTCATTGACATATTTCTTCGACGGAAAGATACATTGAACCGTTTTAACAGTAGTAAGAAAGACAGAGTCACTAGAATTCAGTTAAGCGGGACAGATTCAGTTGACCGACATCGTTCTTAATTAAGTATGACTAAATTGATGTTTTTTAATCGAAAAACAGAGTACTAAGAATGGGCTCTATAGAGAAAGCGGTAGCGAAGATCAATCGGCAACAAGGGTCTGGTACTCAAGGAGCCACAGCCAAGCGATTTCCTCGTCGTGAACGGCTAGTGCTTGCCGATCAACCTGACACTCGGCAGGTGGTCTCTAACAAGCAGGCTGAATCCGCCGCTAGCCAGTTTACTTTACCCTATGCCGCTCTAGAAGCAGAGGGCATGGTAGAACCTGCTGGGCAGCGAAATCAGCTTTCCGAAGAATATCGAGCCATAAAACGCCCTATTCTTGCAGCTATCGATAATGCTTATGACAGTGGCTTGAAACACGGCAATATTGTCATGGTCACCAGTAGCGTATCTGGAGAAGGAAAAACCTTCTCAGCGATAAATCTGGCCATCAGTATTGCGATGGAAAGAGATCGCTCTGTTTTGTTGGTTGATGGTGATGTCACTAACCCAACCGCTGGTAAACGCTTCGGATTTCACCCAACACAACCTGGCTTAACAGACGTTTTATTAGATACCTATCTGAACATAAACGACGTCATTTACCAGTCTGACATCCCGAATTTGCGATTCATGCCGGCTGGAAGCGCAGCTAAGCACGTCACGGAACTTCTATCTAGTCGTGATATGCATTTCATGATTGAGAGCCTGTCCGAACGATACCGAGATCAAGTCATCGTATTCGACAGCGCACCGATGTTGATGACCAGTGAGGCAAGTGTTGTGGCTGATCTAGCTGGACAAATAGTTTTTGTGGTCGGTGCCGAGACAACAACACACGGCATGGTTTCAGATTCCCTAAAAATGATCAACGACCACAGTCGAGTAGGTTTTTTGCTGAATAAAACCCGCAAAAAACAAAGCAATATCTACGGCTACGGATACGGTTATGGCTACGGTCGGAACTAAATTAGCGAACAATAAAACGCTTTAACACTATGGCAGGACTATAGGTTCGACGATAAATCAACAGACCTATATTTTTTACGCAGGAGAAGGTATTTACATGGAAACGTCCTACAACATGTCTAAAAATCTATTTCGTTGTGGCGTTTTTGCGCTTGCATATTCAGGTGTCGCCAATGCCGCGAACTTAGAAATATCTAAATTTCTCGAAGTTGGTGTCGCAGGAACCGACAATTTAACCCTGGCGGCTGAGAACGATCCAACAACCAGTGATTTAGTTTTTAATATCAAACCCTCAGTAGAAGTTAAGTACATCGGCAATCGTTTCGGCTTAATCGCATTGGGCGAGGTAGAGTATTTACGCTTTAGCGAAACTGGCGAATCTTTGGTTGATCCACGCTTGTTCTTACGACTACGCGGCACAGTCATCGATGATCTGCTTTTTCTCGACTCATCACTGGCGTTTACTAAACTAGCTGCTGACAATGCGTTTCTTCGACCTGCAAACGATGGCGATACATCAGCCACCTCAAATACAACACTATTTATCGATCGTAAGTTCGGTGAAGCTGCTGAGCTTTATGCTGGCTACACATACTCTACCCTGTTCGAAAGAGGCGGAAGCACTAACGGCTTCGACAGACATTCCTTCGACTTCAGCCTAGAACAAACGCCTGTACTTCAGCGATTCTATCTGGGCGTCGGCGGAAGCTATAGCTTCGACCAATCTGACTTTGATGAATACGAAGACTCATTTTTGTATGGGAAGCTGGGTTATTCAATCACACAGACGCTTCTTGCTGAGTTTACCTACGGCATAGAAAGCAGAGAATTGATTAGTTCGATAGACACTGGCAACTCAATCGCCACTGAATTTGATGACGAAGAAAGTTGGAATGCAAAACTTAAATGGGCGCCAAGCGAGCTCACCTCAGTGACTATCGGTTATGGAGAGCGTTTTTTAACCTCTGGTCCGATCCTGGAACTCAATCACCGTGTTGAAAACTCAAGCTTTCTCATCGGTTACAGCCGAAACGTGACACGACAGGCCCCTACACTGGGTAATGTAACGACGTTGGGAGACAATTTCGACACTACTATTACAAACACTGACTCTATCGCTATAGACGCAGACAACAACGTGACGATTCT
>CAZCKD010000162.1:0-7967 GCA_964498925.1 uncultured Granulosicoccaceae bacterium | reverse complement strand
GAATGGTCTGGCATACAAGTACCAACAACCTCCATGACGCACCACTACTTCGTCACCGACTCAGTGCCCGAATTCGCAGATCTTGATACCGAGCTTCCAGTTATTCGAGACGATAGGCAGGTCTCCGGGTACATTCGGATGGAACAAAAATCCGGTCTTATCGGTATCTACGAAAAAGAAAATCCTAATTCCGTTTGGGAAGATCACTGCCCTTGGGCAGCCGAGAATGAATTGTTCGAAGCTGACTACGATCGCGTCATGCCCTGGTTAAGCAATGCGATGGAACGTATGCCTATCTTTGAAGACTTGGGTATCAAGCGAGTCGTACATGGCGCGATATCTCATCCACCTGATGGCAACCCCTTGATTGGCCCCACTCCAGGCGCCAAAAATTACTGGTGCTGTTGCGGCACACAAATTGGCATCGGTTGGGGACCCGGTCTTACCAGAGAGTTAGCACGCTGGATGGTTCATGGCTCTGCCGATATATCCATGCGCGAATACGATCCTCGCCGCTTCGGAGACTATGCCGATAAAAAATGGCAGGTGACCAAAGCTCACGAAGACTATTGCCTACGACATGAAATTCCTTATCCACATTTCAATAGACTAGCTGGTCGCCCGATCAAACCTTCCCCCCTGTATGAGCGTTTGAAAGAAAAAGGTGCCGTGTTCGAAGAAGTATTCGGTCATGAACGCCCGCGTTGGTTCGCTCAAGGATCTGTCGAACAAAAGGACCATTACTCGTTTAAGCGTAACGTTGTGCATGACATGATTCATGAAGAAGTGAAAGCCGTACGCGAGCGCGTAGGCATCATGGATATTTCTGCGTTCACTAAAATTGAGGTTGCAGGCGATAGCGCAGCTGAGTTTCTAGAGCCTCTTGTCGCAAACCGACTACCGGCTGAGAACGGACGAATCATCCTGACGCATTTCTTGAACGACCTGGGACGCATTGAACTGGAAGCGACCTGCGTAAGGTTTGACGACAACCGATATTATCTCGTCTGCGCAGCATTCTTTGAACAGCGCTTGCTGGATCATCTGGAGATGCATCGACGCACCTTCTCTAAGCCTGAAAGTGTCGACGTTATCAATCGCTCAACAAGCTGGGCTGCACTAACGATCAATGGCCCGGCAACTCGCGAAGTGCTCTCTGCCTGCACATCCGATCCTATAGATAAAGAGGCATTCCCTTGGATGCGAGCGAAGGAAATAAGCATCGCAGGCAATGCGTGCTGGGCTTTCAAAATGTCTTACGCCGGTGAACTGGGCTGGGAAATACACGCTCCGCGCGAGGCCTTGGCATCCATTTACGACGCACTCGACACCGCGGGCGCTGCGCATGGAATTGCAGACTATGGTTCTTTCGCCATGAACGTTATGCGAATGGAAAAAATGTTCAAAGGCGCTGGCGAGCTGACAAACGAGGTGACCTTGCCAGAAGCGGATGTCATGCGTTTCGTAAAAATGGACAAGAGTTTTATCGGTCACACACCCACGCAAGCCAGTTTGGATAAACCACTACGGTGGATCTGTGCTTATCTGGCCATCGAATCCGATGGAGAGATTGACGGACATGGTGGCGAAGCCATTTTGATGGGCGATAAGGTTGTGGGGTCTACAACATCAGTTGTGTTCAGCCCGACTGATGGGCGTGTACTTGCCTTTGCCTATATGCAACCCCAGGCTAACACCGCCGGACAAGAACTGACGGTTATCATTGCGGGCAAACCACGTAATGCCGTGGTGCTCGACCAACCCGTATACGACCCAAACAGCAGTAAACCAAGACTATGACATCATCGATACCTAAAACCAGAAACGCTTTTGTACTGACAGGGCATGGTGGACTTGAGAAGCTGGAATGGCATGACGACTGGCCTATGCCTGAAGTCGGTCCGAAAGAGGTTTTGATTAAAGTCGCTGCGTGTGGACTCAACAACACAGATGTGAATACACGTTCAGGTTGGTACTCAAAGGCGGTCACTGAAGCGACCACCGGCAGCGGATATGAAACTGTCAACGAAGAGGATCCTACTTGGGGTGGTGCACCAATCACCTTTCCACGAATACAAGGTGCCGATGTGGCAGGTACTGTGGTTGCCGTAGGTACTGAGGTTGAAGACGATGTGATAGGTAAGCGTGTCATAACCGATAACTGGATACGCGATTGGGACAATCCGATGGATAAAAACTCTACCGGTTACTTCGGTTCTGAATGCGATGGAGGGTATACGCAGTACACAACCATCGACCATCGCAACATCGGTGTTGTCGATTGCGACCTTAGCGATGCTGAACTCGCCACATTCTCATGTTCCTATACAACCGCTGAAGGCATGTTGTCACGCGCCCAGGTGACCGTAGACGATACGGTGCTGATCACCGGCGCATCGGGTGGTGTCGGCTCTGCACTAATTCAACTTGCTAAGCGCCGAGGTGCAACAGTGGTTGCCATGGCATCAGAAGCAAAACATGATCATTTAAAATCGCTTGGCGCTGATGCCCTTCTACCCCGATCACCAGACAACCTCAAAGAAGCTTTGCAAAACGCCATTGGTCAGGACACGGTGAGCGTTGTTGCCGATATCGTTGGCGGTGATTCGTTTCCCGTGCTGATCGATGCACTTAGCCGCGGCGGCCGCTTTACCTGCTCCGGTGCTATTGCAGGGCCAATCGTTGATCTAGATTTACGTACGCTTTATCTCATGGATTTAACCTTCACAGGCTCCACCGTTGTTGATCTCCATGTATTTAAGGATGTCATTAGATACATCGAAAACGGTGAGGTAAAACCCCTACTGGCAGCAAGCTATCCGCTGTCTGAATTACACGCAGCACAACAAGCCTTCATCGATAAAGAGCATGTAGGCAATATCGTTGTAACGATGGATTAACAGCATGAAGATAACAAGCCTATCGGTCTACCAGAAAGATCTACCACTTGCTGATCCCTACTGGTTATCCGGTGGGCGTCTTCGTTTTGATGTACTCGACGCTACCTTTGTAAAAATAGAAACCGACTCTGGCTTAACCGGTTGGGGGGAAGGCACCCCCTGGGGTCATACCTACCTACCGGCTCACGGTCCGGGCATTCGCGCTGGTATTGAAACCATGGCGAAATCAATACTGGGTAATGATCCACGACAACTCGAAACCGTTGAACGGGCAATGGATCTTTGTCTGCCCGGACATCTGTATGCAAAGCAGCCGGTAGACATGGCGTGTTGGGATATTCTGGGCCAGTCTTGCGATATGTCTATTGCTGATCTTCTAGGCGGCAAACGCTCAACCGGTACTGCAGTCGCCTCATCAGTCTCTACCGGCACGCCGGAAGAGATGATGGCGCTGATTAACAAATACAGAAGCCAGGGTTATATCGCCCACTCGGCCAAGGTCGGCGGTAGCGATACCGACAACGATATTTCACGCATCAGACATATCGAGTCACAACGCAATGCCAACGAAATCATTTTGTACGATGTCAATCGGGCCTGGACACGTCGCGAAGCCAGCATTGTCATGAATGCGGTTGCAGACCTGGGTGTGACCTTTGAACAACCCGGTGAAACGCTCGATGATCTGGCAGAGATTCGTAAAGTCACGACCTCCCCCATCAGTGTTGATGAGGCATTGGTGACACTTCAAGACGCTACGCGTATTGCTCGTGATGGCATTGCCGATGTGCTCGGCATCAAGATTAATCGGGTTGGAGGCCTGACAAAGGCCAGAAGAATACGGGACGTTGCCATGGCACATGGCATACAGATGTTCATTATGGGCACCGGTGGCTCAGTACTCGCCGATAACGAAGCCGCTCACTTGGCGCAGTCCATACCTTCTGAATTCATTAGAGCCTGTTGGTCGTGTCAGGACATGCTGTCCATCGATATCGCACCGGGCAGTGGTCCGCGTTGTGTCGACGGCTTTATCACCATCGACGACTCACCCGGGCTCGGTGTTGTGCCCGATGAATCAATGCTTGGCCAGCCAGTCGCTGTCTACTCTTTATAAGCCAGAACCCGTTCAATTAAGAATGTCGTTACAACGCTTAAGAACGAATTAAAAAGGATTATCAATAATGTCTAATCAATCTTCATGGCAGGAACGAGCAAAGGCCGTGTTGCCAGCAGCCGGGTTAGGGAATTTCGATCACGCGTGCTTTGTTCGCGAAGGTAGAGGCTCGCGCGTCTGGGATGAAGACGGTAAAGAATATATTGATTATCTGATTGGTTCAGGCCCGATGCTGTTAGGTCATGGACATCCTGAAGTTGTAGACGCTGTTCAAGAACAACTCGGTAAAGGTATGACATTCTTTGCTAATAACAGTGCGTCAGTCGAACTAGCCGAAGAGATTTGCTCAGCAGTAGCGTGCGCAGAACAAGTGCGATATGTGACCTCCGGGGGCGAAGCGGATATGTATGCCATTCGCTTAGCAAGAGCCTTTACTGGTCGAAATAAAATTTTGAAATTCGAGGGTGGCTATCATGGCATGAGTGCCGAAGCACAAATGAGTCTGGCCCCGACTCAACTGGCCAACTTCCCTCAAGCTGTTCCCGATAGTGCCGGTATTCCTGACGGTGTTAAAGATCAAATGGTCATTGCGCCCTTTAACGATATTGAAGCCGTACGAGCACTGTTAGATGAATATGGCGATGATATTGCGGCCATCATTGTCGAACCACTGCAGAGAATCATTCCTGCAGTGCCCGGTTTTTTAGCGGCGCTAAGAGAGGAATGCACCGCAAGATCTATCGTGCTGATCTTTGATGAAATCGTAACAGGCTTCCGGCTTGCTTATGGTGGAGCACAAGAAGAATACGGTGTCGTCCCCGATCTATGCAGCCTGGGGAAAATCATCGGCGGTGGGTTCCCTTTGGCAGCAGTCGCCGGAAAAAAAGAGATCATGGATCACTTTGACAAAGCCGTGGTCGGTCAAGATAAATTTCTCATGCAGCTAGGAACGCTTTCCGGCAACCCGATAGCAGCAGTCGCTGGATTAAAGACTATGGAAGTTCTGCGTCGGGAAGGCAACTATCAAAAACTGAAGTCCACAGGCGAAACGCTTATGGACATGATCAGTGAAGAATTAAACGCTCATGGCCATGAACACTCGTTGCTAGGCCATCCAACATTGTTCGATATCGGCTTCGGCGGTGAGCCCGTTACTGATTACCGCTCATGGCTTAAGGTGGACGCCGACAAGAATGCTGCCTTTAACAAAACACTTCGTGAAGAAGGCATTCTTAAACCTCCAAGCAAGATCTACCCTTGCCTGGCGATTACTGATGACGATCTGGAGCTTACGCGTCAGGCAATAAAAAAAGCTGCTGCTTTGCTTTGAGCCTAATACGTATCCATCCATAGGCGCCTTTTGGAACTTCGCCGAACAGAACTGACAACCTAATTGCGCTTAGGTGGTATTCGTGTTTCCATAACCGCGCTAACAGACGCTTGGAAACAAAATTCTCCATGAAGAAACTGAAGAAAACAGCAGCCGAGATGGTAGCTTCCGCTCGAGCCGACATTGAAGAGATCGACACCCCCGATCTTATCGCAATGCTTGATGATCCTAATGTTGTGGTCGTTGATATTCGAGACGTGCGCGAACGTCAAAGAGGCGGTTTTATACCCGGTAGTGTGCACGCTCCTCGCGGCATGATCGAATTCTGGGTGGATCCTGATAGCCCGTACCACAAGGAAGTATTCGCGCAGGATAAAAAATACGTTCTACATTGCGCTTCGGGTTGGCGATCAGCACTGACAGTCAAAACGCTTCAGGATATGGGATTTGAAGCATCGCACCTGAAAGAAGGATTTTCAACCTGGGAGAAACACAACGGCCCGGTAGAATTTCCACCGAAGAAGGACTAACAAACGAAGACTAACCGTTGCTGTTGGACCTTCTAGAAATCAATCAAAGAAAACTCCAAAATCAATAAATAAGACAATGCGCAATCAAATAGATCACTTTGCAGTTGGCGCCAACGATCTCGATCAGGGAATGGCGTTCATCCAGGACAACCTTGGAATCACTCTTAGCCTGGGTGGCAAACACGATTTAATGAGTACGCACAATTGCGTTATGCAAACCGGCAATGACTCTTTTTTCGAACTGATTGCCATTGATCCGGATGCCCCCACTCCTGGTCGAACTCGCTGGTTTTCATTAGATGAGCCAACAACACAACAACGACTGAAAGAACGCCCTCGCGCTTTATGCTGGGTGGTGAACACTACCGATCTGGACGCCGTTGTGGCCAATAGCCCAGTCGATCTAGGGGAGATCGTTCACTTCCAGCGTGGTGACCGGTCATGGCGACTAACGGTGCCCAAAGATGGCCATTTGCCAGAATCAGGATTACTGCCTGCGTTCATAGAATGGTCGCCCGGCCCTCACCCGAGCACGGGTCAAATGGATTTAGGAGCAACGCTTCAGTCCATCCAAGTGTCACACCCTAATCCAGATGCGTTTAATAAGTTACTAAATGCCTTGGACGTAGCTCACCTGGTTGATGTCATCCAAGGTGAAGCAGCATTGAGTTTTTCACTCAATACCGCGAAGGGACAAGTCGTCATCGATTGAATACTCAGAACGATGACCTGCTTGATGTTTCCGGTGCTTTAGCTTCTCTATGACGCTAACAACCGTAGCGGTTTGGAGCTTTGTGTTCATTTGGTCCACAGGCTTCATCATCGCAAGACAAATTGCGGATCACGCAGACCCCAATCTGTTTCTGACAGCTCGCTTTGGTTTAGTCGCACTTTTATTCGCGGTGTATTGCTTTGTTCGCGGTGCAACATGGCCGAACACCCTCGTCTCCATGAAGCTTATCGGGGTGGGAACCCTTTTAAGTGGCGTTTATCTTGGATTGGGTTTCTGGTCTGTAAGCGAAGGACTACAACCCGGTGTTATGGCCTTGATAGGTACTCTTCAACCTCCCCTGACTGCAATCCTTGCGCAACGGTTCTTTAACGAATCAGTGACACGATGGACCTTTCTAGGGCTGGCAATAGGTATGTTGGGCGTTGCTCTAGCAGTCAGTCCAACGATCAACGGTGATACTGCCACGGGTATTAAGGCATTGCCGGTTACCGTATTATTTGCCGCGGTGGTGAGTATTCTAGCGGTCACTGCAGGCACCCTGCTTCACCGCACGTCAATTGCCGAAGTAGAAATTGCACCTGCATGCGCGCTGCAAAACGTTGGAGGATTCGCAACGGTTGCGTTGTTAGCGCTATTACTGGGAGAGAGCGCGTTTCCACTGGATGGAAAAACCATGGGGGCGCTCATCTATGCGGTGCTGATATTGTCAGTAACGGGTTATACCCTGCTTATATGGCTAGTAAGAACAGGCGGTGCAACACGATCCAGCAGCTTGCTCTTCTTAACGCCACCGCTGGCAGGTATTATGGCTTGGTTGTTCTATGACGACCAACTGTCCAGTATTCAATTGGCTGGATTCGCCATTACCCTATTGGGTGTCTGGCTCTCAAGAAAGTAGAGCCAGCTCAAACGCTAGTTCTTGAGAGTTATCGGTGGATACCTTTTATTTGGAAAGACGTTCCCATGCCGCATCCGCTTCCACTTTGTACGCTTCCCAATCGCCACCTACCCACCGGTCGCGTCCGCTCCCTGCATAGAACAGATGAAGCTCATCACCGAGAATCTCCCAGTGAGTGCCATCGGTTTTAACCAAACCATTCCCCAAGCTCAACGCATTCGCACAGTGCCCGTTATAAGCCGGTGAATACTTCTCCGGATTGGCCGCAAATAACTCGCTACTTTCTTTGGAAAGAAAACGCCACTTGGCACCTTTGTACTTTACCGTGTACGTTTTCTTACCGGCTACCGCATTGTCTTGCGGGTCGCGCTTGAGCTCATGGTATGCAACAGTGTCTTTACCGCCGATGGCCACGCCTGCAAATCGCGATTTTGATACCGGCTCAGCTGCACTTGCAAC
>CAZCKD010000161.1:0-7997 GCA_964498925.1 uncultured Granulosicoccaceae bacterium | reverse complement strand
GCAAATTTTCTATTGAAGAGGCCTGTCAGTTCATCATGGGTTGCTTGATGTCGCAGCTGTTCTTCGACGCGTAAACGTTTTCTTTGATCTTGTTCCAGTTGCATTGCAAGGCTGTCGATAGTGCGCGCCATGTTGCCGATTTCATCGATACGAAAATCAGAGACTCGTGTAGAGAGATCTCCTTTGCTGATCTTCTCGGCAGCGTTAGCTGTTTTTTTCAATCGATGAGCAATCGGGCCCAGGAAGATGGTGTAACTGGCCAAAATAAGTAATAAAGAGATGACGCCAGCAATGATTAACGATTTTCGTAGTTTGTTGAGCGGTGCATACGCTTCGGTTGAATCAATTTTTACGACCAAGCCCCAACCGGTTGAGCCGATCTTCTGGATTGATGCGATAGATTGAACGCCACGATAGTCAGCGCCTTCAAAAATTGTGGCGGTGCTTGTGTCCATCGCCACCGAGATCGGTAGGTTTTTTGAATCGGGCATCAGCTTTTGAAAAGCAGCGGTTCGATCAAAGCGTAAAGCGGTGATTAATTGAGCATCTCCACCGGGTGTTGGTTGGGCTAGGTAGGCTTCCGTGGTTTTGCCTGCGCCTTCGTGTAGTGAGGTGATATCGATGACAGGGCCAAGCTGAGTCTCAAGCATCAACGCGCCTACGACTTCCCCAACCGGGCTGACTACAGGGGATATAAGGCCTAAGCGTTCTTCATTGGAATCGGTGACAAATGCGTCACCAAAAACTGTTTTTACCGTAGTCATGGACTGTCGCGGTAGATCTTCGATTGCCGGGGTCCAGGAGAATCCGACAGATTCGCCCAATGTTCTGCCTTGTCTATCCACTAGTCGGATTTCGACTGCTGAAGGGCCGGCTACTCTGGCTTTTTGTTGCAGATCTAGAGTGAGCTGCTGAAGAGGCCACGCTTCCTTCATGTCGACGATTGCCAGTCCATCAAGACCGCCGATTTGGGGCATGTCGTCAATTTGATTGCTAGCGTTTGCTGCCGTGAGATCGGTGTGATGATCGATAGCGCTCAGGAAGTCTCGAACGTGCGGGTCCGATGCAAGACTTCTAGCATCCTGCGCGTAGCCTGTGAGTAGTTCCGAAATCCGCTCGGCCTCTACGCGCTGGGTGTTTGTCAGTGCTGATTCTGTTCTCTCGCGTATCTGTTGCTCGAACAGATGGAAAGCGTAAGTGCTCACAATGCTCAGCGGCAGAAGTACGGCGATGAGGCAGCAAAAGAGCTTGGCGCGAATTCCCATATCAACGATTTCCTGTAACAGGTCGATTTATGAGTAACCCGTCGCAGAATTCATGCCTGAAAGGTTATTTCTTCATTGCGATCGCTATCGCCATCGGGTCGGACCACGGTAACTAATTGATAGTTAGACTTTTGTTCTGAAGAAGAACCAAATCCAACTGCTTAAAGGGTGCTTTTCCGGTTGGCAAACGCCGATTTAGTGGGCTTTTCAGAAGAATTCCTGTAAAAATCGGTGCTGCTTGTTTGCATCTTTCAAATTGCGGAATTGGAAAATTTTTTCGGTGGAAATCACTTGCGTATTTGCTCTCTCGGAGAATTGTTCCAGCATTAAATCGATGTTATTCCAGCTTAAATTGGGCATTTAGTATTCAAATAACATCGTTTTATTAACTTAATTTTAAGTAAATCAGGTGTTTACGATGGTCCGACCCCCTTGGTCCGACCCCATCGGTAATTTGAAATGAATGTTGGCTAAAGGGTAAAAATTGCGTATCATTGGGAGTTACCTTCCGGCTGCATGTACACATGTGGCTTGTCTTTAAAAATATTTGGATACTTAAGGCCCATGGTCACTATTCGCCTGTCCCGCGGCGGCGCTAAAAAGCAACCGTTCTATCACGTCGTTGCTACTGATAGCCGTGCTCGTCGCGATGGTCGTTACATCGAACGTCTTGGCTACTACAACCCGGTAGCACGTGGAGATGCAACAGAAGTTCAGCTCGATATCGATCGAGTCGATTATTGGGTCGGTGTTGGCGCCCAGATGAGCGATCGCGTTGCAAAGATCGTTAAAGGCTACCGCAAGGAGAATGCAGCAGCCTGATGTAAAGCCCGCATTTGTGGGTTTATCAATGACGGTCGATACCGAAAACAAGGTCATCCTTGGGCGAATCACCGGCATATTTGGTCTGCAAGGTTGGGTGAAGGTCCATTCGGATACGAACCCGAGGGAAAATATCACTGGCTACAAAAGCTGGTGGTTAAAGCAGGATGGAAGCTGGCGCCAATGGCAAGTTACAGGCGGCCGGCCTCAGGGCAAAACAATTGTTGCGCAGCTGAAGGGCATTTCCACGCCCGAGCAAGGCAGTGCTCTGATTGGTGCAACCATCGCGGTCGATCGTGATGATATGCCCACGCTTAGCCCAGGCGAGTATTACTGGGCAGATTTAGAAGGCATGCAGGTCAGAACGGTTGACGGCATAGATGTAGGCGTCGTTGCCCGTCTATTTGAGACAGGCGCAAACGACGTGCTGGTAGTGACCGATCAAAGAGAGGGTCACGCCGGTAAGGGTAAAGAAGTGCTGGTTCCATGGTTGGTACCGGATGTTGTCACGGAAGTCGATAACGAAAACCGAATGATCACCGTAGATTGGGATCCGGATTTCTAAGGTGAAGGTCGGGGTTGCTACGTTGTTCCCTGATTTAATGGAAGGGGCGCTTGAGCACGGAGTGGTCGGGCGAGCAAAAGAGAAAGGATTGCTCGATTTGTCGTTGGCCAACCCGCGGGACTGGGCCAGCGATAAGCACCGAACAGTGGATGATCGTCCGTTTGGTGGTGGTCCTGGAATGGTCATGAAAGTAGGCCCATTGGCCGGAGCTGTTGAGTCTTTAAAGACGACATTGCCCGATGCGCCAGTGGTGTATTTGTCTCCGCAAGGAGCATTGTTCGACCAGTCAATGGCGCAGCGCTGGAAACAGCTTGGCAGCGTGATTTTGATTGCTGGAAGGTACGAAGGAATCGACGAGCGAATTATCGATACGCTTGTCGACGAAGAAGTATCACTGGGAGATTTTGTACTCAGTGGTGGAGAATTTGCGGCATTGGCGATAATCGACTCGGTTACGCGCCTGGTGCCAGGTGTTTTGGGTGATCCGAATTCGGCATTGGAAGATTCCTTTGGTGATGACGGATTGCTTGATTATCCGCATTACACCCGGCCTGAAGTCTTTGATGACAGAAAGGTGCCGGATGTTTTGCTCTCGGGTGATCACAAAGCTATAGCGGGCTGGCGTCGTCAGCAGGCTCTGGCAAGGACAAGGGACCGTCGTCCGGATTTGCTTGAAAAAGCTAATCTGACGCCGGAAGACAAAGTATTTTTAACCAGTACCGGTACCGGCCCATCGGGCAAATTCGGCACTAGCAGCGAAGAGCAATAAAATGAGCAAGATCATCGACGAAATTAACGCAGAACAAATGGGAAAGGAAATTCCTCCATTTGCGGCCGGTGACACAGTAGTTGTACAGGTTCGTGTAAAGGAAGGTGAGCGTGAGCGTCTCCAGGCGTTTGAAGGCGTCTGCATCGCAAAGCGTAATCGTGGATTGCACTCAGCATTTACAGTTCGCAAAGTGTCTCACGGCGAAGGCGTAGAGCGTGTTTTCCAAACTTACAGCCCGCTGGTTGCTGATATTGAAGTGAAGCGTCGCGGTGATGTTCGACGTGCAAAGCTATATTACCTCCGTGGTCTCACGGGTCGTGCAGCAAGAATCAAAGAAAAACTATAAGCGTTTTTCTGCCGGTTTAACGACCGACTCAATGTGGGCTGCTCGCTTTACTTTGGCGATGATTCTGCCCAAACACTCACTAATGGACAGCCATAGCGCTGTCCATTGGTTTGTAGAGGGTTCGTTGATGATTTTTCGTTCGCATGCCCAAGTCGTCAGGCGACGAAAAACCATCGAATTGAACACCTTCATGCATTTATCATGAAGTTTTATTCTCACGCGGTGGCAAGCACCGTCCCAATACAGTGGTCATCGGGTTGCATCGACCATTCGATAAGCCACCCATAGGGCATTTTGCAGGGGTAATGCCCGCTTGATTTCTTATTCCCGCGCCCCGATCTTTTCGGTCAGAATTTTTCTTCTTAAGCCTGCGAATCTCCGGAGAACTTGCGAATGAGTGACAATCCCAAAAACAATGAAGAGGCGGACGTAAACGCCACTGCAGCACCTGCCGATGGCGAAAAAATGGTGTTTCAGGCTGAGGTCAATCAGTTGCTCCAACTGATGATCCATTCGTTGTACAGCAACCAGGAAATATTCCTCAGAGAGCTGATTTCAAACGGTTCCGATGCCTGCGATAAGCTTCGTTTTGAATCTCTGGCAGACAGTGCGCTTTTAGAGTCTGACCCGGATCTAAACATCACTATCAGTGTGGATGAAGAAGCCAAGACCGTCACTGTGCGTGACAATGGTATTGGCATGAATCGCGATGAAGTCATAGCGAACATCGGCACTATTGCCAAATCCGGCACCCGGCAGTTTCTTGATTCCCTAACCGGTGACCAAAAAACTGACGCGAAGCTCATCGGGCAGTTTGGCGTTGGCTTCTATTCGGCTTTCGTTGTTGCTGACAAAGTGACGTTAACGACGCGCAGAGCGGGTGATGCGGCTGACCAAGGTATTCAGTGGAATTCCGATGCAGGCGGCGGCTATACACTTTCTTCTGTTGAACGCGCTGAGCGCGGAACCGAAATTACGCTGCATATCAAGGATGACGCTTCGGAGTTTTTGAATGCTCATCGCTTGCGCGCTGTGGTCAAAAAATACTCTGATCACATCACTTTCCCAATCATGATGCTTGGAGAAGTACCGCCAGTTCCGCCAGCGGCTGAAGGCGAAGAGCCTGCCGAGCCAGAAGCGCCGAAGCTTGAGCAGGTAAACGCTGCATCTGCACTTTGGACGCGTCCAAAAAGCAGCATTAGCGACGAAGAATACCAATCGTTCTATAAGCAAGTGTGTAATGACTATGAAGACGCGCTGACTTGGGGACACAATAAAGTCGAAGGAAATCAGGAATACACCTCATTGCTGTATATCCCGAAAAAAGCGCCTTTTGACTTATATGATGGCAACTTTCAACGCAACGGCATCAAGTTGTTTGTACAGCGTGTCTTCATCATGGATGAAGCCGAGAAGCTTATGCCTCGCTACATGCGTTTCGTTAGAGGCCTTGTCGACAGCAACGATTTGCCGCTGAACGTCTCTCGTGAAATTCTTCAGGACAACAAGATTATCGACAGCATCCGCAATGCATCGGTGAAGCGTGTGCTGAGTATGTTGGAAAAAATGGCGGACAAACAGCCAGAAGACTACTCCGTTTTCTGGGCAGAATTTGGAGCCTGCCTGAAGGAAGCACCCGGCGAAGATTTCGCTAATAAAGAGCAAGTGGCTAAGTTATACCGATTCGACACAACCAACGCTGAAAAAGCCGGTGAGCTAACCGGGTTAGATGATTACATCGCTCGCATGAAAGTCGGGCAGGATAAAATCTTCTACATCACGGCAGATGGCTATGCAGCGGCAAAGAATAGCCCTCACATGGAAATTTTCCGTGATAAAGGCATTGAAGTCCTTCTTATGCATGACCGGGTCGATGAGTGGATGATGTCCTATCTGCATGAGTACGATGGAAAGTCTTTTGTATCGATTGCCAAAGGGGATCTCGATCTGTCTGCCATAGACGGTGGAGAGGAAGAGTCCGAAGAGAGCAAAGCCGCGAAAGAGAAAAAAGCGGCTGATGTTGCGCCGACCATTGAGCGAATCAAGACGGTATTGGAAGCATCAACCAGTGATGTGAAGGTCTCAAATCGCCTGACGTCTTCTCCCGCTTGTGTGGTCATGGGCGAACATGACATGGCTTTGCACATGCAGCAACTGCTCAAGCAGGCCGGTCACGAGTTGCCCGATACAAAACCTGTGCTTGAGGTCAATCCAACGCATCCTATCCTCGATCTGATGGACAAGGAGCAGGATGACGAGCGATTTAAGGACTGGGCGCATCTATTGCTTGATCAGGCTTTGTTGGCCGATGGTGGTCAGCTGGAAGACAGCGCTGGCTTTGTAAAGCGCATGAATGAGATGTTTCTGGCGTTAACAAACTAATCAGAACAGCAATTAGCGCATTCAACGGTTGGCGCTGCCTGCGTCAACCGCTAGAATTAGGGTGTCCCCGATGTTGGTTTAAGGCCAGCATTAGCAATTTTTCAGTTATAGGTGCGAATTAGTCAATGAAATCCAAGTTCCTGACTGCCTCACTGGTCAAGCAGACGGCGTCCAGATTCTTCAAAGTGACCGCTCTGGGCTTCGCGCTCAGCGCTATGTTGCCCGTATCTTTTGCCCAGGCCGCTGGAGACGCGGCTGCCGGTGAAGAGAAAGCCCACACCTGCTTAGGCTGTCATGGTGTTCAGCACTACGTGAATACCTATCCGACATATCATGTTCCGCTAATTGCGGGTCAGCATGAAGCCTATTTGGTCGCTGCATTACAGGCTTATCGAGCTAAAACCCGATCTCACCCGACAATGCAGGCCAATGCAGCGTTGTTGACCGATCAGGATATTGAAGATATCGCAGCATGGCTGTCTGCACAGGGGGCGAAATAATGTCTAAGGGAATTCTAAAAGCCATGGTCAAGCGTTCACCTTTAGCCATTTCAGTCTCTATTGCTTTGCTGGCAGCGGTTGCAACCGGTTCGGCTCATGCTGCAGGTGATGCCGCAGCCGGAGAGGAAAAAGCAGGAACTTGCGCTGCTTGTCATGGAGCTGATGGCGTATCGCAAATTCCAACGAATCCTATCCTGGCTGGTCAATACCCAAGCTACATTGAGCAGGCGCTAAAGGATTATCGTTCTGGTGCACGTCAAAGTGCCATCATGGCTGGTTTTGCGTCACAGCTTACTGATGAAGACATTGAAGACTTGGCAGCGTGGTTTTCATCTCAGCAGGGTCCGCTTCAAACGGCTCCGACTAAGTAATATTTTGCCGGTGCTTTGATTGCTCCGGCAATAGTCTGTAAGGTACCGGCTTCGTAGGTAATCTACCTACGAGCTGCTAGTTCGATGTATTTTTGATGGAAGTGCTATTGGCTTTATGGGCAATGGCTTCTAACTGATCTTCGATATCTCTGGGCATCTGAAGATGAAACCCCTGATTTTCGAGATTGTCCAGAACGACAGCCGTATCCTCTTGAATCAGTTTGCGCTCAGGTAGTAAGTCCAAAGTCATAGAAAACTCAGGTGTACCCAGTTGTTTCAGAACTGGCTCAGGTAGTTTTGACAAACCATCCTCGTCAGCGAGATAAACGTACAAGCCTTCCTTTATCGAGCTGCGATAAATGTAGCACTGCATAGATAGAGCCTTTTTCAATGGTAGATCGGGTTCGAATAGATAAATGGTTATGGGCTGCCCGTTTTTTTAAAACACGAGGCATTGCGAACGAGGCCATATCAAAAAACCAGATTCGCATAGGTGGTCAGCGTATCAAGCCTTCGCGCGTTGTGCTTGTCGGAGATGTGATACAGATCGAAAAGCCTCCCTATGAATTTGTAGTAACTGTACTAGGTTTGAATGATCAGAGGCGCCCAGCGTCAGAAGCACAGGCGTTGTACGAGGAGTCGGAGCAAAGTCAAAAAGATCGAGAACTATTAAGAGAGCGTTTGCGAAGTGATCGCATGGCTCATATAGGATTGGCCGGAAGTGGTCGGCCTTCCAAAAAACAACGTCGTCAAATCATTCGATTTCAGAATCAGAACGATCATCCTGATACTGAAGCGGATTCTTGAGGACATCGGAGACAGGATTGCTTAAACGGTTAGGTGGTTTTTCGCGAGATGCACTGCGTCATACGCGGCGTTTGCTGGGCGCATCATCGACAGGCACCGATTCAATAGATTCGGAAGCCCGCCAAGGGCAGGAAGCCCGTGAATCGGATGCCCCTACATCCGACAGTGTC
>CAZCKD010000160.1:4218-8073 GCA_964498925.1 uncultured Granulosicoccaceae bacterium | reverse complement strand
TAGCATCTGCTGCTGCATCAGTTGCGCTATCGGCTGCATCAGCAACCGCGTCAGTCGCCGCATCCGCTGCGTCTGAAGCAGCATCAGTGGCAGCGTCTACCGCATCACCAGCTGCTTCTGTAGCATCTGCTGCTGCATCAGTTGCGCTATCGGCTGCATCAGCAACCGCGTCAGTTGCCGCATCCGCTGCGTCTGAAGCAGCATCAGTGGCAGCGTCGGCTGCATCGCTTGCAGCAGCTGAAGCATCAGCCGCTTCGCTGCTTACTGCATCCTTTGTCTCAGCTACGGTTTCTTCAGCTTCTTTACTATTGAATAGGTTTAAGCCGATCCAACCTAAAATTAAAACTGCTGCAATGGGAAGAATTTTTTTCCACATCGGTTGCTTACCTCCATTTCTCTTAAAATTTCCGCCGGAGCCACCAAAATTGGTGACCGACAGCTCTGGTTTGTTCATCCAGTAGAAATTAACAGGAAAATGGCAAGCGATAAACCGTTTGCTTGAAACATATTGTGTCCATAGGTGAGAAAGCTGACTCAGATCAGGCTATCGTCACCCTTTCGTCCAAATAGGCATCTTGAATTGCGTTCAGGAGAGCTACGCCTTCTTTCATATCTTTCTGAAATGCCTTTCGGCCGGAAATCAGGCCCATACCACCTGCACGCTTATTGATAACGGCTGTTCTCACCGCTTGCGCTAAATCGTTATCACCAGAACCGCCACCCGAGTTTATGAGTCCAGCCCTGCCCATATAGCAGTTGGCAACCTGATAACGCACCAGATCAACAGGGTGATCGGTCGTAAGGTCTGAGTAAACTTTCTCGTGAGTATTACCAAATCCAATGGCGGTGTATCCCCCATTATTTTCAGCTTGCTTCTGCTTAACGATATCGGCCTGAATGGTACTGGCGATATGATTAGCCTGACCTGTCAGATCTGCAGAAACGTGATAATCGGTACCCTCTTTTTTAAACTCGGAATTTCGAAGATAGGCCCACAGTACAGTCACCATTCCCAATTCATGCGCACGATGAAAAGCTTCAGAAATTTCCTGAATCTGACGTCGAGAATCAGCAGAGCCGAAATAAATGGTCGCACCTACAGCCAATGCACCTAAATCGAACGCCTGTTCTACCTGAGCAAAAAGAGTCTGCTCGTACATCGCTGGAAGCGTCAGAGTCTCGTTATGGTTCAGTTTCACCATAAACGGGATGCGGTGCGCGTACTGACGAGAGACAGAACCTAAAACACCCAATGTGGATGCGACACAGTTACACCCACCTTCGATAGCGAGCTCCACTATGTTAGCTGGGTCGAAATAAATCGGATTCGGAGCAAAGGATGCGCCCGCTGAATGCTCAATTCCCTGGTCAACCGGTAGCATGGACATGTAACCCGTGCCGCCTAGACGCCCTGCATTGAACAACTGTTGCATCGCGCGCATCGTGCCCGGACCGCGGTCACTTACACCAATAACACGACTTACATAATCCGGCCCAGGCAGCTGAACTAGCTCCTTTGGCAGACCTGTACAAGTGTGATCAAGCAGATACTCGGCTTCCGCACCGAGTAAAGAAATTGTGTCAGACATGAAAAAAAGCTCCTAGTTGCTCGGCCTCATCTCCAGATAAGGCCTGCGATCAAATGTAATCGCTGCAATTCACTGCACAGAGCGGGCCTTTAACATAGCTACAGCAGGTAACGTTTTACCTTCTAGAAATTCCAGGAACGCTCCGCCCCCAGTTGATATATAGGACACTTGGCTTTCAATGCCATATTTGTCGACCGCTGCAAGGGTGTCCCCACCACCGGCAATGGAAAATGCAGGGGATGCAGCAACAGCCTCAGCCAGAATTTTTGTGCCTTCGCCAAACGCGTCAAATTCAAAAACCCCGACAGGTCCGTTCCAGACAACCGTGCCCGCATCGCAAATTAATTTGGCATATGCCTTGGCAGTCTCAGGTCCGATATCCAATATCATTTCTTCTGTTCCGACAGAAGATGTTTCACGGATAGTTGCTGTTGCATCTTCTGAGAATTTGTCTGCGCACACCACATCCACTGGCACAGGAATATCACCACCGCGCGCCTTTGCCTGTTCCATGAGTTTAATGGCATCTTCAGTCAGATCAGCCTCGTGCAGGGAGTTGCCGACTTCATGTCCACTTGCCGCTATAAAAGTATTGGCAATGCCACCGCCTACTATCAGTTGATCCACTTTTTCTGCCAGTGATTCAAGAACAGTCAGCTTTGTTGACACTTTGGAACCACCCACGATAGCCACTAAAGGTCTCTTGGGCTTGGTCAGTGCTGCAGCTAGCGCATCGAGTTCAGCAGATAGTAAAGGTCCGGCACACGCAATAGGGGCATGCATACCAACACAATGCGTAGACGCCTGTGCACGGTGAGCGGTGCCGAAGGCATCCATCGCGTAGATATCACACAAAGACGCGTAGAGCTTGCCGAGGGTCTCATCGTTAGCCTTCTCGCCTTTGTTGAACCGGACATTTTCCAGCAGGACAACCTCACCTTCAGCGACATCCGGCGCAGCTTGCAGATAGTCGCTGCAGAGTCTCACAGGCTTGCCTAAAAGTTCTCCTAGACGGTCAGCAACAGGTTGTAATGAAGCACGGCTATCTGGCTCACCCTCAACCGGGCGACCGAGATGCGACATGACCATCACTCTGGCACCTGCCTCAAGAGCATACTGCAAGGTTGGCACCGACGCACGGATGCGTTTATCCGATGTAATGACGCCGTCTTTAAGAGGAACGTTCAGATCCTGCCGAATCAGCACACGCTGACCCGACAGAGGAAGTGCTTTCAATAATTTCATAAATTAGGCATTCATAGCGGCCAGTGACGTATCCAGCATACGGCAAGAGAAGCCCCATTCATTGTCATACCAGCTGCATGCCTTGACCAAATTACCACCCATCACGCGAGTCAAGGTTGCATCAAAGTTGGACGATGTTGGTGTGTGATTGAAATCGATAGATACCAGAGGCGCTTCATTATATCCAATGATTTTACCGTCAGCAGCTTTCTCCATAATGCTATTGATTTCTTCGACGGTTGTGTCACGGCTTGCTGTAAAAGTAAGATCAACAAAAGACACATTGATAGTGGGAATTCGCATAGCAAAACCATCCAACTTTCCGTTCAATGATGGCAGGACTAATCCCACCGCTTTTGCAGCACCGGTTGTCGTCGGAATCATTGACATCGTGGCAGAACGTGCTCGACGTAAATCTTTATGATAAGAATCAGTTAATACTTGACCGTTGGTGTACGCATGTACTGTCGTCATGAGCCCTTGCTCAATTCCTACTGATTCATGCAGTGCCTTAGCAAGCGGTGCTAAGCAGTTTGTTGTGCAAGACGCGTTAGAAATAATATTATCGCTAGCTTTGAGCGTGTGCTCGTTAACACCGACTACAACCGTCGCATCGATATCCGGTCCGCCTGGTGCAGAAATAATGACTTTTTTAGCGCCGGCTTGAATGTGCTTGCCCGCAGTTTCGGCAGTTTTGAAAAAACCTGTGCACTCCATAACGACGTCTATCTCAAGTTCCTTCCAAGGTAGTTTGGCAGGATCTCGTTCTGCAAACACCTTCAGTCTGTCGCCATTAATAACGAGAAAATCACCGTCAACTTTCACTTCGCCCGGGAATTTTCCGTGCGCCGTATCGTACTGCGTTAAATGCGCGTTGGTTTCTGCATCACCTAAATCATTAATCGCGACAACATCGAATTCATCCGTGCGACCTAGCTCATGGATAGCGCGCAGAACATTACGTCCAATTCGTCCGTAGCCATTAATTGCGATCTTTACTGCCATTACTGAATTTCCTTTT
>CAZCKD010000160.1:0-4118 GCA_964498925.1 uncultured Granulosicoccaceae bacterium | reverse complement strand
ACATCACCCTGCAGACCGACATACTTACGCCATAAATCCGGCATGCCAGCTTCAACTGCCATACGCGCAGTGATGCTCGCCGGCAGAACCGACTCTTTGTAGGCGTCATCCTGGCTATCGAAAACATCGGTGGATGGCATTGAAACTACCCTCACTGACGTTCCTTGCGATTGAAGCGTTTGTGCTGCCTCCATCGCCATACCGACTTCAGAACCTGTCGCAATGATGATTGCAGATGGTGTGCTCGATGGTTCATGAAGAATATAACCACCGCGCTCGACATCGGCTAACTGTTGTGCACTGCGCTCCTGATGTGGCAAGCCTTGTCGGCTGAAGATCAGACAAGACGGACCGGTATTTCGTTCCACAGAAGTTTTCCAGGCAATTGCGGATTCAACAGCATCGCAAGGTCGCCACACAGAAAGATTGGGCATGAGCCTCAAACTTGCTGTTTGCTCAACTGGCTGGTGGGTCGGACCATCTTCACCCAGACCAATGGAATCGTGGGTAAAAACGAAAATATTGTGCAGCTTCATCAATGCAGCCATTCGTATGGCGTTTCGGCCGTACTCAGAGAACATCAGGAAGGTTGCAGAGTAAGGAATGAATCCGCCGTGCAAGCACATGCCATTGGTCATGGCGGTCATCGCGAATTCTCGAACACCGTAGTTCAGGTAGTTGCCATCCGGCTCATCATGAATAACGCGCGACCCGCTCCAGATAGTCAGATTCGAACCGGCTAGATCGGCGGAACCACCTAGAAATTCCGGCAAAAGAGGGCCAAAACCGTTCAATGCATTCTGCGACGCTTTACGAGAGGCAATGGTTTCGCCCTTTTCGACGACGGACTGAATGAAAGCAGCAGCAGCGTCATCCCAATCATCGGGTAAATCACCTGCTAGACGGCGAGCGAATTCTTCCGCTTTTTCCGGGTTAGCTTCTGCATAAGCGTCGAACTTGTCTTGCCAATCAGCTTCACGCTGATCGCCTGCATCTCGAGCATTCCACGCGGAATAAATTTCGTTAGGCACTTCGAATGGACCGTATTTCCAATCCAACTCTGCCTTGGTCAACGCAATTTCGTCGGCCCCTAGAGGCGCGCCGTGACTGCTCTCTTTGCCACCCTTATTAGGTGAACCAAAACCGATCGTGGTGCGGGCACAAATAAGTGTTGGCTTGGATGTTTCAGCTTTGGCCGCATCGATAGCCTTCTTGATAGCCGCAGCATCATGGCCATCAACTGCCGAGATAACGTGCCAGCCGTAAGATTCAAAGCGTTTTGTTGTGTCGTCGGTGAACCAGCCTTCCACTTCACCATCAATGGATATGCCGTTGTCGTCGTAGATGGCAATCAGTTTGCCTAAACCGAGCGTGCCGGCCAAGGAACAGGCTTCATGGGAAATACCCTCCATAAGGCAACCGTCACCAAGAAATACCCACGTGTTGTGATCCACAATTGTGTGGTCTGCGGTGTTGAACTGGGCACCTAAAGTGCGCTCAGCGACAGCCATTCCCACCGCATTGGCAATACCTTGCCCTAATGGGCCAGTCGTGGTTTCAACACCTGGGGCATAACCGTACTCTGGGTGCCCAGGCGTTTTCGAATGCAGTTGCCTGAAGTTTTTGAGCTCTTCGATGGGCAGATCGTAGCCGGATAGATGCAGTAGGGAGTAAAGCAGCATCGACGCGTGGCCATTCGACAATACGAAACGGTCGCGGTCGGGCCAGTGTGGATTACTAGGGCTGTGACTCAGATAATCATTCCACAAAACTTCTGCAATATCGGCCATGCCCATCGGCGCGCCGGGATGCCCGGAATTGGCCTGTTGAACTGCATCCATGCTTAACGCTCTAACAGCATTAGCGACTTCACGACGTGTAGTCATACGACAACGATCTCCAGAAATTCAACACTCACTAAGAAATGAGCAAAAGTACGAATGAGCAATTGACAGCAACGGCCGCAAAATCGGCCTGCGGGCCCACCAGTATAATCGACGAGAACCCTTTAATTTGCGTCAATCGGCATTATCTTCCACTTCCAGCGCTTGAAAACGACCGAAATAGCATGATTTTCGCCTGAAAATCACAGGAAGTACCGTTTTCCACTACCAATCAGCAAACCGTCGAGTATAATAGGGGGTTACGCTGACAGCAGAGACTCTATGACCGCTCGCATTGCAATGGACAAGTCACAACAGTCCAGCCTAAAAGAACTCATTTCCAAAGGCAAGGAGCAGGGATTCCTGACCTACGCTGAGGTTAATGATCATCTTCCTGAGGGCATCGTTGATCCCGAACAGGTAGAAGAAATCATCGCCATGATTGCCGATATGGGCATCACGGTTGGTGAGGTTGCGCCTGAAGCAGACTCCCTCATCCTATCTGACAAGAGTTCGAACGCTGATGATGACGCAGCAGACGAAGCTGCAGCTGTATTGGCTACCGTCGATGGGGAATTCGGCAGAACGACCGACCCTGTTCGCATGTACATGCGTGAAATGGGCACGGTGGAGCTTCTGACTCGCGAAGGCGAAATCGAAATTGCCAAACGCATCGAGGACGGCCTCAAGCAGGTGCTTCGCGCGCTGGGTTGCTTCCCGGAGACTATCAACGTTCTTCTCGAGCGATATCAGCAGGTGCAGGAAGAAAAACTCCGCCTGACTGACGTCATCGTGAATTTCATGGAAACATCGGATGAAATTAAGGTGGCCAAGCCCCCTTCCGATGATGACGATGACGACGAGGTCGTCGACACTGGCCCAGACTTGGAAGAAATCAAACGACGCGTCATGGCTATGCAAAAAGCCTATGCCAAGGCTCTCAAAGCTATCGACGCATCTGGCGGTATTCAGGATGAGAAAGGTCAGGCAGAGATGGAAAAAGTCTCTGAGATCTTCCTCGAATTCAAATACGCACCCGTTTTCGTTGCCACATTGGTGACAGGCCTTCGTAGCCAGGTCGAGCGTATTCGCTCACTGGAACGACAAATTCGCGACCTTTGTGTCAAGCAGTGCAAAATGCCACGCGGTGTTTTCATTAAGTCTTTTCCGGGCAACGAAACTAACAGTAGCTGGTTAGACGAGGCTATTGAATCCAAAAAGCCTTACGCCGCTGCACTTGAAGAGCGCCGCACAGAAATCGAACTGCTGCAATCACGCATCCAACAGATTTGCGTCAGCAGCCAGCTGCCGATCAAAGCCGTAAAAGAAATCAACCGCAAGATGACCATTGGTGAAGCCAAGGCTCGTCGTGCTAAGAAAGAAATGGTTGAAGCCAACCTCCGATTGGTTATCTCTATTGCCAAGAAATACACCAACCGTGGCTTGCAGTTCCTCGATCTTATCCAGGAAGGCAACATCGGCTTGATGAAGGCCGTTGATAAGTTCGAATATCGTCGCGGCTATAAATTCTCGACCTACGCGACCTGGTGGATTCGTCAGGCCATTACCCGCTCTATAGCTGATCAGGCCAGAACCATTCGTATTCCGGTCCACATGATCGAAACCATCAACAAGCTAAACCGTATTTCACGGCAGATGCTTCAGGTTATGGGTCGCGAGGCCACACCGGAAGAATTAGCCGAGAAAATGGAGATGCCTGAAGACAAGATTCGCAAAGTGCTGAAGATTGCCAAAGAGCCTATCTCCATGGAAACGCCTATCGGCGATGATGAAGATTCGCACTTGGGTGATTTCATTGAAGATCAGAATATTCTGTCTCCAGTAGAAACAGCTACCGGGCTAGGTTTAGGCGAAACGACACACGAAGTACTGGCAAGTCTCACACCGCGTGAAGCTAAAGTACTGCGTATGCGTTTCGGCATCGACATGAATACCGACCACACGTTGGAAGAAGTCGGCAAACAATTCGACGTCACACGTGAGCGTATTCGTCAGATTGAAGCCAAAGCACTGAGAAAGCTTCGCCACCCTACTCGTTCAGAACAACTGCGAAGCTTCCTGGACAACAACCAGGAATAACGTTTTTTCCAAAGTAGTACCGCGGAGTAATTCATGTAGGGCTATAATGCCCTCCCCAATTTAGTGTCAGCTGAAATTGAGGAATTACTCCGCGGAGTAATTTTCGGTACGAATTTAGCAGTGTTAACTGCCGGT
>CAZCKD010000159.1:0-8168 GCA_964498925.1 uncultured Granulosicoccaceae bacterium | reverse complement strand
GTGGCAACGCTTTATCGCCCTTTGATATCGCTCCGATAAGTCATCCGGGTCGAGCGGACCTGTTAGAGGAAGACCGAGTTTGACTCTGGATTGGATGGCAGGGGATTGTTGCGCCACCGAGCGAGCATCCCAACGCTTGTAAATATCAGACGGCTGGTTGTCCCACCAGCTAGGCTTATCGGGTCGTGGCATCGGAGGCAGCTCGTGGCCAAATGCGTCTTGAAACAAGTTGTCTAGGGTTTCGTGACTGAATCCAAACGCATTAGCCAGAAAACGCAGCATCGTGTTTTGAACCGGTGTTACAGCTTCTTCATTGACGAGCAAGGTCATCAGTAATTTTAGAATCTGCTCCCGTTGCTCCGCTGAAGTCGTGTTCTGTAAACCTGAAACGGTATCTGCAAAAGCCCGGGTGTCCTGACTCAGCGCGCGCTTTTTCACAAGATCATGATCATCAGGGTCAACAAGGGCAAAGATCTGCTGTTTTAAATCTTTCTCATATCGCTCATCGGTATACGCCATCCAATAAATTAGAAATTCGATGGACAGCGTTAATTGATCTTCAGAGCCATAATTATCCAGCCAAGTCGACGATGCCTTCTTCGTAGCAGCAGAGAAGTCATGAACCGAAGCGACATCTTTTCGAGTGGTAGGGGGCTCTTGTCGATCATCAGAGAGCTCGTCCGAATCGAGATCCACTGGGAGCTCTGACGAGGCATCCATAGAAAAGTCCGACGACGCATCTAATGAATCGTCATGATCACCGGTTGAATCAAATGTGTGGTCTGTTTGATCACCCGTGGTGTCGAATCTATCTGCATTTTTCGCAATGGCGATGTCGTTATCATCGTCTGCGAATAATTCATCCATCTGATCGGTAAATTTCTGATGGTGGGCGGCTGTCTGCTCGCCTGGGCCTTCGCCAGAGCCTTCGCCAGAGCCTTCGCCAGAGCCTTCACCCGTATTGTCAAAGGAATCCCGACCACGATCAGCTCGCACCATGTCGGCCAGCTGAGATGAGGCTACGGATTCTTTTATCTCCTCTTCTTTTCGGGAACTGCCGCGAACGAGCAACCAGAAGACGATGAGCACGAGCGGTAAGGCTAGTGCGGCCATCACGATCATCTTGTGCACGCCGGTCAAATCCGAAAGCGTTGCCTGGAGTTGACTCCACAATTCCTTCGCCGTGTCTTTTACAACGTCTAAGGGGGCTTTGTCGCCAGCTTCATCGTTTTCGACGTCAGAATTTTCTGAATCATCTACAACGTCTGCATCATTGGCTGCGCCAAGCACCGGAATTCCAATGTCAGTGGCCTGAGCGTTGGTTTCATTGCCTCTAACGTCCCTGCTGACTTCGGCTATCGCAGCCAGATTTTCTTTTACGGCATTGGTATCCGGTGAATCGCCAACCTTAATGGCCATGCTCTGGTTAGTGTCGTCTTTGGATCTTGCGGGTTCGACAGATTGTGTCAGTACTTCGGCTGCGGCGATGATGGACTTGTTTTCTTCGATCTGTATCGTTGCTGCCTGAGCTGCCTGAGCTGCCTGAGCTGCCTGAGCTGGCAGGGTATCCGTTGCCGTCTCGGCTGAGGCTACTTCAGGCAAAACCGGCGCGCTCTCGATTTTGAGGGCAGGTGCTTTAGCGACAAGTTCGGTCTTGGTGATCGCAGGCGTTGGAGAAATAGCCTGTGTTCGAACGGCGATGTTCTGAGCCAGGTCGCCAGTTACTAATGGTTTCTGACCGAGATCGATATCATCCAGTGCCGGTGTTTTTTCAACGGATGCTGTTGCTGCAATGATCGTCGCCAAATTGTCACTAACGGCGCGTTGGTCGGAGTCATCAGTCAATGCGGCTAGGGATGCATCATCGATTTTTATTTCCCCGTTGCGCAGCAGGCAAGAGCGGAAGTTGGCCGGCCCGGTTGTCAGCGCAGTACATCGATCCTGCAGGGCGGTGCGATCGTTCAGAGAGAGTGCTGTTAAGTCTGGCACCGGCAAGGCATTCACGGCGGCAACCTGTTGGTTTACACATTGGCGATAGCGTAAAACCCCTTGAGTACTTTCATTCCTACAAGCCTGTTGCAGCACGTAATTTTCGTCTGAGCTAATCAGGGACATGTCCGGGGTAACAGCGCCTTGTAATGCAACAACTTGTTCATTAGCGCAGGCCCGGTAGGCAACACCGTTGATAGGGCCTTTGACTTCGCATGTACGTTGTATGGCGAACTGTTCGTCGAAGCTGAGCATCGTCAGCGGTGCACTGCTTGAGCTCGTTAAGCTTTGAGATTGTATTTCGACGCAATTTCGGTATTCGCCGGCACTTTGTTGATAGTGCAACGGCATGCAGTATTGTTTTACATAATTCTTGTCCGAATCAGTGAGATTGCTGTACGAGTCAGCAAGGGCCAGAGAGCTAGATAACGCACCTGCCGCCAGCGCCCATGATAGGCGGTGAACGAAGCGCGCGACACCGTCGCGAATCAACCATTGTTCGTACATCTCGAAAGGTTTTGCAGTCATTGCGAGGGAGCGTGCTCGTCTTTTTGATATCTGGGTGTCAGTTTAGCTCTGATGTGCTCGATACGCCAATTATCGGCGCTTCAGAATGGGCTTTCTTTGTGCCATTGACACAGGATTTTACGAATACCCCTCCAATTCGATAGGGGCGTGTACTATCGAGCGCTCTTTCGCGCAATCCCTCTAGCAGGTTTGTGCCGACTAAATTAAATGGGTTGCGATATAAATTATGATTTCCTTTTTATTGAACGGGCAAATGCTGACGTTCATTATCTTGCTAGTCACAATAATTTTGTCTCTAGCGTTTCATGAGTACGGCCATGCGTGGTCGGCCAAGAAGTTCGGAGACACGACGGCGGAAAAACTAGGGCGGCTGACCCTAAATCCTATCGCTCATATTGATCCGATGGGGTTGCTCATGATTGTGTTGGTTGGATTTGGTTGGGCCAAACCGGTACCGACCGATCCGAGAAATTTTAATTCGTTCTGGGCCACGTTTTTTATTGCTCTTGCCGGACCCATGGCAAACCTGATCTTGGCGTTTCTGGCGGTTAACCTGTTTGGGTTGTTCGTTGTACTGGATATTCAATTTCTGCTGAATGAAACGGTTTTAACGGTGGTGTGGTGGTTCAGCTTTATAAACCTTCTCTTAATGCTCTTTAACCTGATCCCTCTAGGTCCGTTGGATGGGCATTACATATTGCCGTATTTTCTGCCTCGATCGATTTCTCTGCAATATCGCAAGCTCAATGCGCAGTACGGCGGTTTTGCGGTGCTGGGTCTGGTGTTGTTAAGCTACGCGGGGTTGCCCATATTTTTCTGGCTACAAACTGCTGCCCGCTCGCTGCTGGGAATGCTCCAAATCATTGGTCCTGACGTATTTTAACTACGACACATATACAAACGAAATTAGCATCATGTTGATATTGTTATCGCCCGCTAAAACACTAGACATGGAGACGCCAGCAAGATTAGCTGATGCCTCCCAACCCGGCTTTCTCGATGATTCTGCATCTTTGGTGAAATCTCTTAGGCGTTATCGAAAGGGCAAGCTTGGTGAGCTGATGAGTATCAGCCAGCCGCTGGCTGAACTTAACGTTGAGCGTTTCAAAACCTGGGAGCCGCCGTTTGATGCTGATAATGCAAGGCCGGCAATTCAGGCGTTCAGAGGTGATGTGTATGTCGGACTTGATGCGGACACATTAAACAAGCGTGATTTGCAATTTGCTCAGAAGCATTTACGTATTCTTTCAGGCTTGTATGGCGTACTTAAACCCTTAGATTTAATTCAGGCTTATCGGCTCGAAATGGGTACGTCGTTGAAAACGCGTAAAGGTAAAAATCTTTATGACTTTTGGGGTAACCGGATTACCGATAGTCTTAATGAGGAGCTGGCTGGTTTTAAATTGCCTGCTGTCATTAACTTAGCATCCAACGAGTACTTTAAATCGGTCAAGCCAAGTTTGCTGACCGCGCCTCTCGTGTCTCCGGTCTTTAAAGACGAGAAAAATGGCAAGTATAAGATCATTAGCTTTTTTGCTAAAAAAGCTAGGGGTGCCATGGCACGTAATCTTATTCAAACGAGGGCTAAGAGTCTCGATTCGGTTCTGGAGTTCTCTGAGCTGGGTTATGCCTATTCGCCAGAGGAGTCATCAGAGAATCAACCGGTATTCCTTCGCTCGGAGCGCGCGGCGCAACCGTATCTGGCGTAATTGGAATTGAATTTCTGCGGCAATGATTAAGCCGCCTAATAGGGCAAAGAGAATCATAGTCTCTTTGCGCTCACCATCCGTGCCAGATGGTCTGGAATGAGCTAGGCAGCTAACTCTGTGGCGTGCGATGAGCAGGTAATACGTTGGAAGTGCGGATCTGACAGAATCTAGCAGGGAGATCTATAACCCGGCCGGGATGAGTCCCGGCCGAGCGTTGTACCTAACTACTTACGAACGATTTGAAAACTCAGGGTAGGCTTCGATGCCACACTCAGAGATATCCACACCTTCGTATTCTTCTTCTTCGGTCACTCGTATTCCGACTGTGACCTTGATAATGAACCAGATCACGAGACTTGCAACGAAGGTCCAGACGAAGATAGCGACCAGGCCAGTTAACTGAGCACCGAAAGTTGCACCGTCGTTAGTAAATGGCACCAGCATCAAGCCAAGCATACCGACGACACCGTGAACCGAGATCGCGCCGACAGGATCATCAATCTTCAGCTTGTCTAATGTGATGATGGAGAAGACCACTAAGATGCCACCCAGGCCACCGATAATAGTTGCAGCCAGTGGGCTAGGAGTTAGTGGCTCAGCAGTGATGGCAACAAGGCCAGCAAGCGCACCGTTAAGTGCCATTGTTAAATCAGCTTTACCCCAGAGTAGGCGAACAGTTAACAGTGCAGCGATAACACCACCTGCAGCAGCCATGTTGGTGTTAACGAAGATTGCGGAAACAGCGTTCGCTTCGTCAAAGTTTGAGATCTTTAATTCTGAACCACCGTTAAAACCGAACCAGCCCATCCATAAGATGAATGTGCCTAAAGTGGCAAGCGGTAGGTTTGCACCTGGAATAGGTTGTACTTCACCGTTAGGTCCGTATTTACCTTTTCGTGCGCCGAGTAAGAGAACACCTGCAAGAGCAGCACTCGCTCCACACATATGAACAACACCAGAACCCGCGAAATCCTGGAAGTTCGCGTCGGCTAACCAGCCTCCGCCCCATTTCCAGAAGCCTTGGACAGGATAGATAACAGATGTAAATACAGCTGCGAACAGTAGGAAAGACCAAAGCTTCATACGCTCAGCAACCGCACCTGAAACGATAGACATACCTGCAGCTACGAACACTACCTGGAAGAAAAAGTCTGAACGTGAAGAGTAGTAAGGAGCGTCATCACCACCGGCTTGAAATGCTTCAGTCGCATTTTCAGCACCCAGTAGGAACGACAGACCCGGGATGTATTGGCTGATGGTTTCGCTTGGGTACATCAGGTTGTAACCAACAAGCATGTACATGATGCACGCTAGCGCATATAGGGAAATGTTCTTAGTTAGAATCTCGGCCGTGTTCTTTCCACGAACCAATCCGGCCTCGAGCATGGCAAAACCACATGCCATCCACATGACCAGCGCACCGGACATTAGAAAGTAAAAGGTATCGAGCGCATAGCTCAGTTCAGCAAGTTCCATGTTTGGATTCTCTTAGATTTATAATTGATTTATTGGCGGAAATTAAAGCGCTTCGGGGCCGGCTTCTTTTGTCCGGATGCGAATGGCTTGCTCTAAGTCAGAGACGAATATCTTTCCGTCTCCAATCTTTGCTGAGCCTGCAGATTCGCTGATAGCTTCAATAACAGCATCGAGTTGATTGTCATCGATACCGATTTCCAGCTTCGTTTTGGGGATGAAGTCGACCACGTACTCAGCGCCGCGATACAACTCGGTGTGACCTTTTTGTCTGCCGAAGCCTTTGACTTCAGTGACTGTCATGCCTTTCACGCCGATGTTAGACAGTGCTTCACGCACATCGTCCAGCTTGAAAGGCTTAATGATTGCCGTTACCAGTTTCACTCGTATTTTCCTTTTAGTTGAAGATGAGTTGGGTAACGGTGTTACATCATGCGTGCCAGCTAAATTTTGTTAATATTATCAATTAGATACGATTTCCCAGTTGTAATTTACCCCTGAGCTCGCACAATATTGGTGCTCCATTGATGGGATATTGCCCGCTTGTGGTGCGTTATTCGGGCTGCTTGCTCTATCTGCTCGGGTCTCAGTAGCGCGGTGGTGCAAATTCTTAAAATATGCGCTTAGTTAGGGCGCGATAGAGCAGAATCGGGATAATGTTGAAGCAAGCACTCTTTGTGTCTTGTGCCATCCTTTCCCCGCCTATATGTAACTAAAAACGAAAAGAGAGAAAACATGATTGACGCGCGCGTATTCGATGAATTATCCGAGGCTTTGGGAAAGCTGTTACCTGAAGGTGTTTCGCACATAAAAGATGATTTCGAACAGAATGCTAAGGCGGCCATTCAAGGTGCCTTGGGTAAGCTTGACCTGGTAACAAGGGAAGAGTTTGATGTTCAAACAGAGGTGCTAAGAAACTCTCGCCAGCAGATCAAAGATCTGGAGCAGCGAGTTCTATTGCTTGAAGAGTCTTTGAAACCTGCTGAGTGAAATCAGCGAAATAGCTTTACCTTTTTAATCGTTGCAGCATTTAAGCATGCGTATCTTCGTCAGAATCCTTCTGGCTATCGCACTGGTTTTTTTGCTGTGGCAACTGTGCTTGAAATTTACGATTGGCAATGTACAAGCAACGCAACAACGTCAGCAACGAGCGCAGCTATCTGATCTGGATAGGCAACTTAACCAGTTTTCATTTATTCCCAAACTACTGGCTGAAGACGTTGAAATTCGAGCTGCTGTTTTAAAGCCAGGAGATGCGACGGCGCTGGCTGCCAATAAACGTTTAGCTAATACACGCGAAGACAGCGGCCTCGATGTCGCATTTTTAATGGATAAGACTGGACTCACCGTGGCGTCTAGTAATTGGTCTGATCCCGTGAGCTTCGTGGGTGTTAGTTATTCTTTTCGCCCTTACTTCAAGAACGCAAGCCTTGGAAGCAGTTCGACGTTTTTTGCCGTGGGTGCAACGACAGGTATTCCCGGGTACTTCATTGCAGAGCCGGTCGTGGCAGACGCTGTGGTGCAAGGTGTCATCGTTGCGAAGGTATCGTTGGATGTTTTGATAGAAAATTGGCTGGAGCTTCCCTACGACTCTGTGGTGCTTGATGAATTTGGAGGCGTTATTTTGTCCTCGAGAGAAGACTTGCTCTATAGACCAACCCGTCAGTTCACTCAGGAGCAGATTGCACAGCTGGACAGTGAGCGACGTTATCAACTCAGAGAATCAGCCATCACGGTCAATTCTGATGGGGGGGTGAGCAAGGCTGTTATCAAGGGTGCTGCTAATGATGAGTACTTTCTGTTTCGACAGCCGCTGCAAACCGAGCCTTGGCAATTACTTAGCCTTATTCATCAAGGTACCGTCGAGCGTCGCGCCTTGTTAATGACCGCTGCGTTAGCAGCGGCCCTTCTTATTGTGCTTCTACTGGCCCGGCTCTATCAACAGCAGCGCCGATTGGTACAGTCTGAGCAGCGTCACTCTCTGGAATTGGAAGATAAAGTACGGGAGAGAACCGTTGCATTGGAGAATGCGCAGCAGCGATTAATTTCAGAGTCGAACTTTGCCATGCTGGGACGATTGTCCGGGGCTATTAACCACGAGATAAATCAGCCACTGGCAAGTTTGCGTTTGAACTTGGCATCCTTGCGTAAGATGATCGAAAAAAAGAATGCCGATCCTGTTGAGATAGAACAGATCGTGGTCGATAGCGATAGGACAACCAAGCGTATTGGTCGCGTCATATCAAGTTTACGTAGCGTGGCACAGAAAAACGAGTCGCGTTTCGAAAGGGTTGATGTGAATGATATTGTTCTGGATGTTCAAAAAACGGTTTCTCGAGAACGACCCTCGGTTTCCCAATGTTTACGCATTGAAACAACAAACGATAGCCCGTCGTTTTATGTTCAAGGTGACGATATCCTGATTCAACAAGCGCTTCTTAATTTGCTTTACAACGCTTTCGATGCTGT
>CAZCKD010000158.1:0-8211 GCA_964498925.1 uncultured Granulosicoccaceae bacterium | reverse complement strand
CTTTAAATTCAGGTTCGAGCCAGGCCAGTCGACCTTGTTCGCTGAGCTTCTCCCGCATGTCCAGGTATAAGGATTCGAGGTAAATGACGTCGTCTAAGGCATATTGAATCTGCTTATCGGGCAGGGGGCGTCGAGTCCAATCCGCGCGTGTATGTGTCTTGGCAAGCTCAATGCCCAGATGCTCTTTGACAAGGTTTGCATACCCAATCTGCTCGTTGTACCCCAACAAGGGTGCCGCCACCTGTGTATCAAAAAGGGGCGAAGGTACTTGCTTACAAAGCAGGTAGAAAATTTCTAAATCTTGCGAAGCCGCATGGAATACTTTGATGATATTTTCGTCGAGCAAGAGCGCTGTGAGCTCGGATAGGTCATCGATGGCGATTGTATCGATGCAGGCGATGATGTCCTCGTATTTTATCTGGACCAGGCAGAGTTCCGGACGATAGGTGCGTTCGCGCAAGAACTCTGTATCGACGATGACGTATGGCTTATCTCGCAGTTGAGCACATAACGTCTGTAAACCTTCAGGAGTATCAATATAGAGATGTGTTGAAACGTCAGTCATGTATGGGCTTAGCAGATGTTGATAATCAGGTGAATCTAGAATGAGAAGGAGTAGAACACATCGACTGCACCTTCTAAACTTTGTGCCGCTTCGATGTATAACTTTCTCGATAGATCGTATCGCAAGTAGAGTGTACTTTGTGGTTGAAAGACACTTCTGCCATAGCGCACCAGTAGACGGTCATTAAGTCTGCCACTGACAACAAGCTCGGTATCATCGCCGCGTCCGCGTGTTTCCAATGCAAAATCGCTTACGCCTAATGCACTGGCAACGCCGGTACCAATGGTATTTCCGCCTTTAACCGTCAGGGCTAAGGCAGCCGCTGCGAGCAGGTTGGCTTCCTGATTACTCGTGTCGTCATTGATATCGCGTCCCAGCACGATGTAGGAAAGGATGGCATCCTGCTGTTTGTCTGATGGTTCGGTGAAGAGCTCGGTTTTTGGCTCCTCGACTGTGCCGCCGATGCGAAGCCCCGCAATTCGGTCGTCTTCTTCGCTAATCGTTCTGACGGCATCAATGGCCAGGCGAGTTTGATTGACAGGTCCGACAAAAAGTATCTGACCGGTTGCTGCCAGATTTTGGCCGTATTGTTTGTATATGCCGTCCAGCACCTGTATCTCTCCTCCGAGCTGCGGTGGGTTGGGGCTGCGTTGTCTTATGCTGACATCACCGGTGAGGTTCGCGGTCAAACCATATGCCGATAGAGCGATGTCATCACCGAGCGATACATCGACATTGACGGTCAGTTTAGTATCACTGGGCGAGCTGGCTTGTGAGGGTGCAGGTGTTTGCGATTGTTGATCGTCGTTGACATCTTCATCTTCAATAATGATGACATCGCTGGACACACGAGCAGCACCTTGTGGCAATTCTTCCACGTCGATAACGGCGCTCGGTATAGAAACGTCCCCTGTAATTTGAATATTGCCGGGGCTTGCGTTGATGCCGATATCTGAATTGACTGACGATTGCTGCAAAGGGTCGCTTTGAACGTTGAGATTATTCGCTCGTATATCGACTTGTGCGGCCCATGCGTCTAATTCACGCCAATTGGCTGAACCTTCTAGTACGACGCTGCCATCGTTGCTGTCCAGTTCACCATCGATAAATGCGCGTTTGCCCTTGACCGTCGTGACGAGACTGCCCCCGGTGATCGGAAGCGGAAGCAGGTCTGCTCTGATTTCGGGTTCTTCAATTTCAATGCTTCCGTCGAACCGTGGGTCGCTTAGGCGTCCGGATATATCACCCTGAGCGTTCAGTGTTCCCGCAATAACGTCGAAGTCAGGCAAAAACGCCTTTACAACACCGATATCAAACCGTTCCAATTTGACGGATCCGTTAATCGGTTTTTCTTCACCGAATGGATCCATCGTGATATCGATAACCGCCTCTCCTAGGTTTTGAGATGACAGTGAAATATCCGCGCTGACATTTGATGGCGTTGTCTGTGTGTCAATGTCGAGTTTGTCGTACGTAAAAGAGACGGTGTTGCCGTTTGGATCCCGAACTTGCACGCCACCTTTTGAAACATTAGCGCGTGTTCGCGTATTAAAGCTTCCAACGCCATTATCTCCCCAGCTTATGTCGCTGTTGAGAGTGAGTTTTCCAGCGAGTGTTGTCTGTGCTGGTAGGAAAGGGTTAAGCCGTGTCAGGGAATATTCATCCAGTGACACTCTCATGTTGCCTGCGGAGTCAGAGTTCAAAGCATCAAGTAGACAAAGGTTACTTCCTTCGGTTACCCAGCAATGCGGATCTGCTGAAACCTTTTTATTAGCATGGTTCCAAGACACCCGTGTGGCCTTGTTCAGCTTGATTTTATGGGCCGGTACTTCGAGATCCACTTTGTCCAACTGGCCTTCCCAATCTAATGATTCTGCGAGTGTGCCTGTGGCCGTTAAATCAATAGCCGTTGCCTGAGGACCATCAGCGAACAGTGTCACGACATGTTCACCGCGGCTACCGGAAAGACCGAATCGACCATTCCTGATCGTGTTTTCTCCGGAGACGACACTACCAATGGCTAGATTGATGTCGCTGTTGTCATGCAATAATTCTTTTATATCGGCCTTAAGACTGATGCCGGATATTTTAATATCTTGATAGGTGAATGAAGCCGCGGTTGCATTGAGGTCAATGTTAGGTTTTTCCAGAGCGCCGCTGAGTTTGATATTGCCAATCAAATCACCGTTTAGGTCGGGTAAAAGTTTATTGAGTTCTGGAAGGGACGCATCAATGTTGACGTCCCATGTGTCGTTAAGACTGCCGAGCGCATTAATGCTATTTCTGCCGTTGTTAAGAATCGCTTTTTCTATATTCCAATTATTGTCCAGACTCTTTGACGCAATGATATCCAGATCAAAAGGATAGCCCTGCAGATCGCCCTTGATGTTTGCACCTTCTAAATCAAGAGACCAATTGCCCGCATCTACGGATCCTTTCGCCTTAAGAGCGCCGTCAAGAACGCCGGACATATCGGCTCTATAAACGGACGTATCAAGCTGCTGGAAATTCCATTGTGTGTTCCAGTCTATGAGGTCTTTAAATGATACAGAGGCTTGACCGGTCGCTGTGCCGTTTAGTGTATCGACGCCTATGGCCGGAATTAACGCTCTTTCTGTGTTCACAAGGCCCGTGAGTTGCACGGTGGATACAGGAATTTGTTCACCCTCCAGTCGAGTGAAGAGTGTCACTTGGTAGTCTTGTAGTGAACCGGATATCGCCAGATCGGTATGGCTCGCACTCACAATAGTGTTTGATGTTACAGGCCAGCCGATCGACGGGCTCTTTAGTCTGACATTGAGCGGGTAGTTCGTAGCTAGTGGTTGAATTGAACCTGTCAATGTTGTTTTAAAGACACCGTCAGTATCCGCACTGAGATTTAGATTCCGAACGGTGTTGCTGAGTTTTGCGTTCACTGATAGCGCTTGATTACCACTTCCTTCAGGCAGTTCGTCCGGCAAAATGTCGTCGGCTGTTAATGACACATCAATATCTAGCGGATAGTCACCCGACGGTGTCAGGGATCCGGAAATTTTTGCTGTCTTATCCTGGTAGGAAGCGGACAGATCGTTGATGTCGATGCCACGATTTGTAGCTGTGGCCGATAAATGGATATCGTTGATTTCATGCACCGAGTCATCGGGTAGGGTAACTCTTAGCTTATTAACCACGAGATCATCAAAAGTGGCATCGACAGGAAGCTTCAGCTCAGGAAGTGTTAATGGCTCTTTCGGGTCTTCTGATTTCTCGGATGTGGCCAAAACGTCCACATTGAGTTCGTCGATGCGTAGTGTTTCAACACAGACTTTTTTCTGCATCGCACAACGAAGTTTCCATGACGAGTCAATGCCAGTCGCATTGACGTTTATCGATTCATTGGAATAATGCAGCGATTCCATCTGAATGCCACCGGACAATATGTTGCCTTCAACTTCATTGAGGGATAAACCCTCAATGCGTTTGCTAGCTTCATTAGATGCGAATGACAGGCCTCGGTCTGTTCCGATCGCGAAATAAAAGACCGCAGCTAGAATAAGAAGCAGGATGAGAATAACTAACAATAGCCATCCGAGACACTTCAGGCATTTCCTTATCATATGTCCTGACCTAATGATAAGTGCAACCGGACGGTTCCTTGATCGTTATCGCTGATTGGCGTGGCTATGTCTATGCGAAATGGACCAACAGGTGATTGCCAACGGATGCCGAGTCCGGCACCTACGTTGTATGGATCAGCAAATGTGTTAAACGCTCTGCCAGCATCGACAAATAGAGCGCCACTCCATTGATCACGAAATCGGTAGTTATACTCTACGCTTAGCACCTCGAGATATCGGCCTCCAATAGCGTCACCATCGGTATCTCGTGGCGACAGGTTTCTGTAACCGAACCCACGGACACTGCGATCTCCACCCGCAAAAAATCGTTGTGATATGGGCACACGTTCGAAATCGTTTGATTCGATCGCACCGTATTGTATCCCGGCAATTATTGTGTTTCTGTCAGATAGCGCGCGGAGATAGCGAAACGTACCAGCTACCTTGAAAATATCGATACTAGAGAGTACGCGAGTGGATCCACCCAGTATTTGAATGCTCGCTGCTTGTCCCCACACAGGGAAAGGGCTTCCTTTGCTACGGCTTCTAGAATAGCTAAGGCCAGGTAGGACAAGGTCCGTCTCTTTAGTTTCGTCGTCACCCTCTTTGGATTTTTCCCGCTCCCACCGTATAAAAAATGATTCTGACCAGTTAGAGGGAGTACGTGAGACACGTTGTAGATTAAACGTACTAAGAAAGCTTTCGGTATCTTTGACGTCTTCGTTTTTTACACCATATTCCAATCCCCAATAATTGTAGAGTGGTTGATTTCGGCGTGGGACACGATAAGTAGCGCTAGCATTTTGTACTTCTTTGGCCACGCCTAATTCAAAGTCAGCAGAGTGACCCCGGCGATTGAGAAAAGGCTTACTCCATGTCAATTTGGATCGTAAACCGATATCGGTCGCGAAGCCGATACCAACGGCTACCTGATTGGTATCTCGAAGTTTTAAGTCGACTTTAACGGGTATGGTTTTGCCGTATCGTCTATCTTGTTGTGGTTGAACTCTGACGCTTTTAAAGTACCCGCTGTTTTGCAGGTTTTGAGTTAATTCACCGGTTAGGCCTGACTCATAAGGATCACCTTCTGAAAAAGGCAACCACCGATCTAGAAATGTTTTCTGAAAAGTGTCCTGCTCAAAGATGATAGGGCCGAAGGTATAACGAACTCCTGTGTCAGCCGCAAGTTTGATGTTTGCGCTAAGACGTTTTCGACTGACCCTCACTTGGCTTTGAGTGAACGAAAAATCGAAATAGCCTAGGTCTTGAGCTCTATCGAGTAAGGTGGATTTTGCTGCTTCATAGTCGGAGGAAATAAATACATCCCCTGATTTAATAAGTATATCGTTTAGTACCGAGATGTAGTTTGGATCTACAAGTCCGGCACCATCAATGGAAATGTCCAGTGATTCTATTCTTACAGGCTCGTTCGGTTTTACGATAACAGACAGTAGGGTGTTTTCACCATCAGTAGACTGCCTGACACTGGCCGTGGCTCCGTAGTAGCCCAAAGCACTTAATGCCTCAACGGCAAGGTCTGGAAGTTCAGACACGTAACGTCTGAATTGCCTGGATTCTGTATCTTCGGGAGGGGTACCCGCAATCAGCTCTACATTCTCTTTGAGTTCGTCTTCGACCCCGGTAACCCGAATTGTTGTCTCAGCGAGAGCGTGAGTTGCCATCAGGGCAAAGGTCAGCACTGCAAGTAGCGTTTTACCTATTAATGCGGGGCTTTCTGTTGGAGACGTGCGGGCGAGAGACGATCTGTCAATAAAACCACGCAATGCCTTCCTAATGGCGAGCGTTAGCTGTGCCATCGAATTCGCGCCTGTAAGCGACGTAGGTTGAGCAAAAGAAGACGCATGAGGGGTTATTTGTGTACCGATAGTCAATTGTTACACACAGAACAAGTACACCCAGCGAATATCATTCCCATAACCAGATGGTGTGACAAAAAGCTACGATCTTAGTTTTCAGAGGGCAAGCAGGTGATTCACAATTTGCGAACTGGCGGTTCCGTCACCATAAGGGTTGATCGCTTGACTCATCGCTTGCCAGGCGCTTTCATCTTCCAACAATGACTCGACAGTCGTGACGATACGTGTGGCATCTGTACCGACGAGCAATACTGTACCAGCACTGACAGCCTCGGGACGTTCCGTCGTATCACGCATGACTAAAACCGGTTTTCCTATCGATGGTGCCTCTTCTTGAATGCCTCCACTATCAGTTAGTATCAAGTGGCATTGCGTCATCAGCCAGGTAAATGCCAGATAGCCTTGAGGCTCAATGAGATGGACATTGCTACAGTGTTCCAGATGTCGGTTGACAGGTTCCTGAACATTAGGATTTAAATGCACCGGATAGATAATTTGAACATCAGGTCGCTTGGCCAATGTAGCAATGGCCCGACAGATGTTGTCAAAGCCATCGCCAAAATTCTCCCGCCTGTGTCCAGTGACAAGAATCAGTTTTTTATCGGGATGAAGTGTCGGTAGTGAATCACTGATTGATGAACATAGCGCGCTGTTGTTCGACAATTGATTTGAGACATCCAGCAGTGCATCTATCACGGTGTTACCGGTCACCGAAATATGTTGATCAGCAATACCTTCGCTCAACAGATTCTGGCGGGACGATTCAGTTGGGGCATAGTGGTGGGCTGCAAGCGCACTGGTTAGCTTTCGATTTCCTTCTTCTGGCCACGGTGAATAGATATTGCCCGTTCTAAGGCCTGCCTCGACATGGTGCACCGGGATCTGATGATAATAAGCGGCGAGTGTTGCGGCGAAGGTGGTATTGGTATCGCCATGCACTAAAACAATGTCCGGCTTTGATGTTGAAAACACCGATCGAAGCCCTAGCATGACAGCCGTCGTTATATCGATAAGATCTTGACCTTGACGCATGATGCCTAAGTCGATGTCCGGGGTTTCACCAAATAGCGACATGACTTGGTCCAACATTTGTCGATGCTGACCCGTAGAGCAAAGTTCTACGCTAATGCCGTCGGCGTTCCGAAGACGTTTGACTAGCGGAGCCATCTTGATGGCTTCGGGTCGAGTGCCACAGACCACCATGATGCGCTTCATGTCGGGCATAGTGATTTCTTTAAGGCCTCGTTAGTCGGGTTCGCAATCATCGGGATAGCGGGTCTGCCATTCGGCAAAGCCGCCATCGAGACTATAAACTTCTTCAAATCCTTTTTCGGCCAGGTAGGCGCCGGCACTCTGGCTCATATTGCCGTGATAGCAGCACACGATGAGCGGAATATCCAAATCTGCGTCATCAATGAAGGCCTGTGTGCCCTGATTATCCAAATGCTCTGCGTACATGATGTGATTCAGACGAAAGCTGTCTGCATCTCGAATATCGACAATCTGAACCTGACCGCCCTCCATCATCTGATGCGCGTCCTGTGCTGAAATGCGGGAGTACTTAGCCATGGTGAGTGCATTCTGAAAAAAGCGTGTGCCAATTGTACTGCTTGCGGTAGAGACGGGTGGGAAATCTGATGGATTATTAAGGATTTTCCACAGCATGTATCTGCATTGAACTGTAATGGGCAGTACACTTCGCGCAGCTTAATTCAACCCCGCTCCGGAGCTCATGTTGTTATCCCTTCCCGATACACCGCCTGCATGCGGCGAGCCCTTGTTTCATGCAACGCTCAAGTCTTCTGTTGGTGACTTTTGTGTCGAGGAGATTCTGGGATTCGAGCCGAACGAGGGTGGAGAACATTTATATTTGCTGTTGGAAAAACGCAATATGAATACCAACGAGCTCGCAGAGTTGTTGGAAACAGCCTATTCGGTATCGTCTAAAGATGTGGGTTATGCCGGTATGAAAGATCGGCATGCTATCACCTGCCAATGGTTTAGCATCACCACTGCCGAAGATGAGAATGTACTGGCTGAGGCATTGGCGTCGGCTGGCTTAGCACCAGTGCAGCAAGTTGCTCAGTCTGATTCAATTGAGAGTAAGCAGGTGCTTATCAAACGAGCCTGTCGACATGCAAAAAAACTGCGCAGAGGGGCCCATCAAGCCAAT
>CAZCKD010000157.1:0-8236 GCA_964498925.1 uncultured Granulosicoccaceae bacterium | reverse complement strand
GATGAATCTGAAGAGGCTTACTCAGACAGATTGGCAAACTCACTCGAAGAACAAATACTAGCGGCAGGACCTGACACCATCGCTGCATTCATTGCAGAGCCTGTGATGGGAGCTGGTGGCGTGGTTATTCCACCGGCCGGTTACTTCCAGAAGGTGCAAGCCGTTCTGAACAAGTACGACATTTTATTTATCGCCGATGAAGTTATCTGTGGATTTGGTCGAACCGGCAATGTTTGGGGTTGCGATACCTACGGTATCAAGCCAGACATCATGACATGCGCTAAACAACTATCGTCAGCCTACCTACCTATCGCAGCTGTCTTAATTTCAGACAAGCTACACCAGGCATTCAAGCAGTATGGAGACGAAATCGGCATGTTCGGCACAGGCACCACTTACGGCGGACATCCGGTGGCTGCAGCAGTCGCTTTAGAAACACTCAACATTTATGAGTCAGACAGCATATTCGATCACGTGAAAGCCCGCGAACCGCGTTTTTCAGAACGTGTACAGGCTCTGCAAAACCACCCTCTCGTCGGACAAGCACGAAGTGTCGGACTCATCGGTGCTATTGAACTTGTCGCAGACAAAAGCAGCAAGGATCAGTTTCCGGTAACCGACAAAATGGCAGCAAAAGTCATGGCCGCTGCCAGAAAGAGAAATCTTATTGTGCGAGCAACCCCGGGAGACAGTGTTGCATTTTGTCCGCCACTGATTATCAATGACGATCAAATTGATGAGATGTTTGATGCAGTGGCTGATGCATTAAATGAGGTCCACAGCAGCCTCTGACATGCTTTAAGCCTTAAATACGCTGGGCGGAACAGAAACAGGCTAAGTCAATTTAGAATAGCCTGCTCTTTCCGTTCCTATTTATTACTCAGCTTTTCCCACCGTAGAGCTACGTTGATAAGCCAAGCCTTTATCATCAAACAGGTAGCAACTGGCAGCAGGTATGTTTAGCGCTATTGAATCACCGTGGCGAGTCGGTTCCATACCCGGTCTCTGCACAACAAAATGCTCCATTCCTGCACATGCGCCATACAGGTAAGTGGACCCGCCCAGCCGTTCGGCAACATCTACCTGCATCGGTAGCGAGAAGTCTCCAGCTTCACCACCTGCATCTTCAGGTCTGACTCCCAGCGTTGCTGATGAACCCGGTGTCGCACGAGAGGCGTCGACCGGGACAGTGGCAGTCACACCACCCGGCAACTCAAGGCGCGCATGCGTTTCACTCGCCTCAACGATCGACACATTGACGAAGTTCATCTTAGGGGAGCCGATAAACCCTGCCACAAAGAGATTATCAGGATGATGGTAAAGCTCTAGAGGCGAGCCTATTTGTTCGACATAACCATCGCGTAAAACCACAATTTTATCAGCCATGGTCATGGCTTCAACTTGATCGTGCGTGACGTAGATCATGGTGGCGTTCAGTTGATTATGCAGCTGCGCAATCTGAAGACGCATCTCTACTCTGAGCTCGGCATCGAGATTCGATAAAGGCTCATCAAAAAGGAATACATCAGGATTTCGAACGATGGCACGCCCGATAGCCACTCGTTGTCGCTGTCCTCCGGAGAGGTTCTTCGGCTTTCTGTCCAGCAGATTTTCAAGTTGCAGCGTTTTGGCGGCAGTCGCTACTTTTTCAGCAACAATAGCTTTATCCGTGCCGCCCATACGCAAACCGAACCCCATGTTCTCGGATACGGTCATATGCGGGTATAGCGCATAGGACTGAAACACCATGGCGATACCACGATCAACGGCTTCCACCTGTGTCACGTCACGCCCCTTGATATGAATAGAACCTTCAGAGGTTTCCTCGAGTCCCGCAATCATTCGAAGCAAGGTCGACTTGCCACATCCTGACGGGCCAACGAAAACAATGAACTCACCGCTGGGCAATTTCATATCTACGCCATGGATGACTTCAGCATCACCGTAACGCTTAAAGGCTTTTCGAAGTTCTACTTCTGCCATGGCTCAATGTCTCCGTTTATACGACTTTTCTTAAAACTTGCACGTGTGCGCTTTCCACCCACGCGTTTCGGCACTGATTGGAACTGTTCTTCTAATGCGGCGACTCGGGGGAAGTACCCGTCCTTGGAGCCAGTCGCCTCGAAATTTCTGCAGCTGCCGCGACAAGAGAGTCTCGCCAGCTTATCAACTCCTCTTCACTTATTCTGAACGCTGGGGCTGTAATGCTCAAGCCGGCGATCGCCTGCCCTGTCGAATCTACTACCGGAGCCGCAACTGAACGGGATCCGACAAACCTTTCTTCAGAATCAACGGCGTAACCCTGCTGACTTACCTGACTGAGTTCTTTCTGCAAAGCCTTTTTATCAGTGATGGTGCTCGGTGTAAATCTAGCGAAGGAGATGCGGCTAATGATGTCTTTTTGTTGTTGATCGTCACACCAGGCGAGAAGCACCTTACCGGTACCGGTGCAGAAAACAGGCTCGCGATTTCCAACGCTGATGGAGTGCCGAACGCTCTTTGTACTCTCTACGTGATCAATAACGACCACATGCGTGTCCGCTAAAACGGCTATTTGAACGGTTTCCCCACTCAGCGCATTGAGGGCCAGAAGCTGGTCCCTTGCAAGTACCCGGATGTCCGATCGGGTCCAGATGCAATTGGCCATTTCCAATATTCGATAGCCTGCTGACCAGGTCAACGATCGATCATCCAGCTGAATAAGGCGCTCATCAGCCAATTCGTTAAGCAGGCGATGCAACGTCGCCTTTGGAATACCGCTCATCTCCTCTAGTTCGGCAAATCGCAGAGGCCCTTCCGTGACCACCATGTCGAGCAGATTCATCGCGCGCGCAATGCCTCCGGACTGGCGTCTGGAAGACGCGTTGTCACGCGATTTGGTCGTATCTACGCTTTTCCGGTTGTCTCGCATCTAACTGGCAGGGTTTAAATGGATTTCAATTGACAGGTTCAAACTGTCGCTTTTATAATTTTGGAACATTGTTCCATTATTATCTGCCCGTTGCAACGGGGCATCATTAGGAGAAGCAAAAATGCATTACTCCTTATTTCAAAAACGCCAACAGCTCTAAGGCGTAAAACGAGTCAACAATCCGGATATGCCCAACCCCCCTGAGTTCTGGCGCCTAGATAGTGAATCTGCCACGCTGGTAGTCGTACACGATCAAGCTGTACCCCGGTTGCTGTGGTTCGGAGACATCCTTGCGCCCGACCTAGACATAAACTCATTTCTTGCACTGGATAATTCAGCGGTGCCATACGGCACGCGTGACCAGTTCACACCTATGTCATTTTTCCCGCAAGCCAGCGAGGCTTACACCGCCTCCCCCGGCTTGTCAGGTCATCGTGCAGGAGCACAGTTTGCGCACGCCTTGACCACTCGGAAAATTAGCAGTGTTGAAAATGGCCTGCTCATTGAATTGCAAGACGATGATGCTGGTTTAGCCATCGAACTCAACATTCATCTCCACCCGAGTAGCAATGTAGCAAGCATTCAGACGACGTTGAGCAATATTGCAGACTCCCCATACACCGTTGATTGGCTGGCAGCTGGATCATTGCCCGTACCGAGTCATTTCTCTGAAGCCGTAACTCAACACGGTCGTTGGGGTTTGGAAAATCAAACACACCGTCGAGCCATCGAACTGGGCAGGATAGACATTACCAACCTCCACGGTCGAACCAGTCATGAACAAGCACCGAGCCTCGTTCTGGGAGAACAGGCGTTTAATGAGGATCGCGGTGACGTTCTATTTTGTCATCTCGCCTGGAGTGGGAATTTCAGTTTAAAAGTCGAAAAACTTAGCACCAACGACATTTCCTTGCAGGCCGGCATTCACTATTTGCCTGGCGAGTGCATCCTGCAAGCGGGTCAAAGTGTTTCAACACCCGAGCTGCATTTCACACGTGCAGAAGGTATGAACGCCTGCACACAGAATTTCCATACATTTTGCCGTGAAGCGGTTTTACCCAAGTGGACTCGAACGCCCCGCCCTGTGCACGCGAATAGCTGGGAGGCGCTGTATTTCAACCATGACCAATCAGCACTATTTTCGCTGATCGACGCCGCGGCGAGCATCGGAGCAGAGAGATTCGTTCTGGATGATGGATGGTTTTTACACCGACGAAGCGATAATGCCGGTCTGGGTGATTGGTTCGTCGACAAAACCGTTTATCCAGAAGGCTTACATCCTGTGGTGGATCATGTTCGCCAAAACAACATGCAATTCGGCCTGTGGTTCGAACCGGAAATGGTGAATCCGGATAGCGACTTGTATCGCGCGCATCCGGACTGGGCGCTGCATGTTAATCATATCGATACGCCGCTGGCCCGAAATCAATTGGTGTTGGATATCGATAACGAAGCTGTTTCGCAATACCTATTCGATTGCATCACAACGCTAGTTGAGGAATATGCCATCGACTACATCAAGTGGGACCAAAATCGTGATCTCGTGCTTGCGGGAGATGGGCTGCATGCAAAAGCTGCATCGCAGCCAAGAGCCTTATACCGGCTGCTGGAAAGGATCTCAGATAAGTGTCCTAACCTGGAAATTGAAACCTGTGCATCGGGCGGTGCCAGAACGGATTTTGCTGTTCTAAAACACACGGGCCGTGTTTGGACGTCTGACAACATCGACCCTATCGAAAGAGTGAGTATCCAGCAAGGATTTTTAAGATTTCTGCCCCCTGAAATAATGGGTGCGCACGTCGGTCATAAGGCTGCGCATCTGACCGATAGAGAAACCAGCTTGCACACACGAGCCATAGTTGCATTACAAGGGCAGCTGGGGTTTGAACTGGATGCGCGCAAGCTGGACGAGCACGAAATTTCAACGCTGCAGCACTACACGCAATACTACAAGAACAACAGAGATTGGTTAGCAGAGTCGCGTTTTTGGCAAATTCCGACGCACACCGACGAAATAGTGGCCACTGGCAACGTCAACCTGGCGCAGTCTCAAGCCATCTTTCATATCATCGTCACACAAAACCTGAAAGCGAGCCGCCCGGGTAATCTGACACTCAGGGGATTAGACCCTACGGCTCGCTACGAAGTCTCACTCGACAGCATTAACCTGGAAGATCTAAGGCCCTTTAATAAAGTGATGCCACTCTGGTGCGAACAAAACATCGTGACCGACGGCTTTCTGTTACTCAAAACAGGCTTACCGCTACCGGTGATGCCGCCGCAGTCTGCCTTACTTGTGGGCTGTAAAAAAGTGGAAATGACATGAGCGCAACGGTGGAAACCAATCTGGACAGACTGACTGAACGTTTCGTTCAGAAGTTCGGGCGCTCAGACGAAGAAATACACGTGTTTTTCGCTCCCGGCCGAATGAACCTTATTGGTGAATACACAGATTTTACCGGTGGTCTGGTATTCCCATGTGGTATTTCCCAAGGAACCACACTACTCATTCGAAACACACGCAATCATCAGTACCGATTTGCCAGCACCAACTTTGATCTCATGGCTCAGCTGGAGCAACAAGAGATCAACAAAACCTATGGTGATACCTGGATTAACTATCCGCTAGGCGTGCTCGATCAATTCAGCAAACGCGGTGTTGAGCTCAACGGTTTTGATTGTTTATATTCCGGCAACGTTCCCAATGGCGCTGGCTTAAGTTCTTCAGCGTCAATCGAAGTTGTTACAGCATTCGCGCTGAATGCACTAATGAAAACAGAGTTTTCACTACTCGAACTGGTTAAAATATCCCAAGCGGCCGAGAATGATTTTGTTGGTATGCAATGCGGCATCATGGATCAATTTGCAGTCGCGTTTGCACAGACCGACCACGCCATGATGCTCAACTGCCACACGCTGGAACACCGTCAGGTGCCGTTGAATTTATCCGGACTATCCATCGTTGTATCAAATACCAACCAACGACGAGAACTTAACGAATCGGCCTATAACGATCGCGTTCATGATTGTCAAAGAGCGCTCAGCATCGTCAACCAAGACATCGAAATGTCTCACTTGGCTCAATTGACACCAGAAACTCTCGAGTCGATTGTTCACTTGTTCGAAAACGATCCCGTTGCTCTTAATAGAGCTAAGCATATCTGTGAAGAAAACGCGCGTGTAAGAGCTGCCGTACCTGCACTCGAATCAGGTGACACAGAAGAATTCGGTCGGTTGATGAACAATTCACATGACTCTCTTCGTGATTTATTCGAAGTCTCCAGCGAACCCTTGAATCAATTGGTAACGCTTGCTCGACAACAGGAAACTGTCCTTGGCAGTCGACTCACCGGAGCAGGTTTTGGTGGATGCACGGTCAGTTTGCTACCGACACAAGATGTTGAAAAATTTAAAACCATCGTTGGCGCTGCATACACCACAGCGACGGGCTTAACCGCTGACTTTTACAGCATGCAGCCGGGCAACGGTGTCTGCACACTAAGAAGCTCCACGTCCGCATGAGTTCAAACTGGCAAAGACGATGGCAACCGCTTCTGAATCAATGGGTCATTGTTGCAGCTCGCTCAGCCGCACGTCCATGGTCAGGCGCCATGAGCAAACAAGCCCAAGTGTTAGCGGCCAAGCATGATCCGAACTGCTATCTATGCCCGCGTGTTGAACGCGCCAGTGGATCTACAAACCCGGACTATGAAGGGGCGTTTGCCTTCGATAATGATTTTCCATCGCTGTCGTTTGATGCGCCCGATACTCCTGCGTCAACCACTACCAGCACCATTAACAAAACCGCCCCTGCCCACGGCATGTGTCGCGTACTGTGCTGGTCGGAAAAACACGATGCAACCCTTGCTAGCCTGACTCAAACCGATATGCGGAAGGTCGCAAGGCTATGGCAATCAGAATATCAACAGTTATCAGCTAACCCGGATATCAGCAACGTACTGATCTTTGAAAATAAGGGCGTCGAAATTGGCGTATCCAATCTACACCCGCACGGGCAAATATACGCAACGTCTTTTCTAACCAATACGGCAGAATGTATGCGCGATGCTCAAGTGACGTTTGCGAATAATAATGATGGCTCATCACTACTGATTGAGCTACTTAATGATGAACATACCCAAGATCATCTTGTGGTGGAAAAAGGCAATCACTTTTCCACCATTGTCCCCTTTGCCGCCCGCTTCGCTTATGAAACGTGGATAGTGCCGCATGTGCATTTGAACAGTTTGTCTGACATGAGTGATGAACAACTGGACGAGCTTGCCGATCTTTACCAACGGCAGGTTCGGCGTTACGATGTTCTTTTTCAACGATCGGCACCCAACATCACGTTGATGCATAACGCCCCTTGCGATGAAGCAGAAGCTGCTTTGAATCAACACTGGTGTTTTCATCTGGCTTTTCACCCGCCGCTGCGTGATGCAGAAAAACTAAAGTACCTAGCGGGATTTGAATCGGGTGCGAATAATATTGTCAATCCGGTACAGCCGGAAGTGGCCGCTGAGCAACTACGCGCCGCCTCACCAGAGGACTGGCAATTATGAAAACCGGAGTCTGCTATTACCCCGAACACTGGCCAGAGGATCGCTGGGCAATCGATGCGTCGCACATGCGCAAAATCGGCATCTCAGTGGTTCGCATTGGTGAGTTTGCCTGGAGCCGTTTGGAAGACAAACACGGCAACCTGACATTCGACTGGTTAGAACGTGCCATTGATGCGCTGCATGCAGAAGGCTTATCAGTTGTTCTGGGTACACCCACCGCAACACCACCCCGGTGGATGCTGGATAAACACCCGGATATGTTGGCTGTTGATATTAACGGCAGAATCAGAGATTTCGGCTCAAGACGTCACTACTGCTTTTCGCATGCGCCGTATCTATCGGAATGCAAACGCATCGTCACCGAATTAGCACAACGCTTTGGTCAGCACCCCGCCATCATTGCCTGGCAGACGGACAACGAATATGGCTGTCACGAAACCAGTATCAGCTACTCCGCTCATGCACTGGCTGCATTCCAACAATGGTGTGAGGAGCAGTACAAAAACATCGATCAACTCAACACGGATTGGGGCAATGTATTTTGGAGCATGGAATACGATGACTTCAGTCAAATCGGCTTACCGGTAGGCACAGTTACCGAGAGTAACCCTGCCCATCAACTCGCCTTCTGGCGATTTTCAAGCGATCAGATACGCAGCTTTAACAAAACACAAGTTGATGTTTTAAGAAGACTATCGCCCGGCAAAGATGTGCTGCACAACTTCATGGGCAATTTCGTCGAATTCGATCACCACCTTGT
>CAZCKD010000156.1:0-8332 GCA_964498925.1 uncultured Granulosicoccaceae bacterium | reverse complement strand
TATTAAAGATTGGCCTTTTGTGTTTGGTGGAGACGGCGCTACATTGTTAGTGGACTCTTCATGCCAACCTGAAATCGAAGCCGCTCTTGTTCGTACGCGCTCCCTAGCAAAGGACGAATTTGATCTTGGACTGAGAATCGGATTTGTGCCGGTTAAAGATGTCAGGCAGCACGGTTTTGATGTGTTGGTAGCCCGCTATGAAGTATCTGAAGGTAATAGTTTTGCATTGTTTGGTGGTGGTGGTATCGAGCTGGCCGATCAACTTGTCAAAAATGATCGGCGGACGGAACAGTATGCAGTGCGTCCGTATACATTGCCCGGTCTACCTGATCTATCTGGAATGTCTTGTCGTTGGGAAGCGTTGCCAACGGAGAAGGGCAGTATCTTATGTTTATTAGTCAGCCCACGCGCTCATAATTTTCGTGATAAGCAGGCGGTCTTATCGTCTTTTTTATCACGGTTGACGGCTGTACTCGGAACGGGTCTCAGTCAGGCTAGCCCGGTCAACCGTCAATCACTTAAATTTAATTGGCCGCCTCAGGGGCTGGCATCTGAAGCAAAAGCGACGAGAGCCGATAAGCCGTACTGGCGGCGGTATGCTGAAATCTACTTTAAGAGCTTTATTCAGTGGGGGCTGGAAAAATATTTACTGAAGGGGTGGGGCTATGATGCAAAAATTTATCGCGATGAAATGATAAGTAACAGCGACTACTGCAAATTCGATGATGTCCTGCGCATGGTGTTGGATTGCACACCTTCACAGATATCAGAAATTCAAAAGATTCTCGACAGCATGCACGCTGAAGACGACATCGACTTCGGAGTCTTTGAAACGGAGCAAGCCTTGATGACATGTTTGCTTTTCGATTTGGAATCGAGTCAGCATGTTCATTTTGTTGATGGTGACAATGGTGGGTTTTACAGTGCGTCTCGAGGGTTAAAGCAGCAGCAGGAGGCACGCAGGCAGTGACGTGCCCGGTGTCAAACCGCTGCTGTCATCGGAATTCCCATTACTGAACTAACGCCGCATTACAAATGTATTCATGCGACGTTCTTGCTTCCAACGTATTTTCTGCGCCAGGTACTAATACCTGATTACCAAAGCAATGCTGTGTATCTTCGGATGCAATGGTGGTGGAGATCTCCAGTGCGCCACTGTCTGTAATGGACTGTACATACGCCGCTGTCACAGGTGTGTCGCTGTTAATCTGAGCCGCTAAGTCTTTAACGGTGGTAACAACGTTCCAGTCGTTTCCATCGTCTGTGATAATTTGAGTGACATCCCCGGTTGATAAGAAGAACTGCAAAGCTAAGGTGCCAGGTTGCTTATCAAACAAATTACTGGCAACGGCTTTGACGGCCTCCACTCGATATTGAGGTGAGCTCTTTCTGCCGTCGTCGATCAGTTCTTTCAGTTGTGTGTCCAGAATTTTTCGATTGGACGGAGACAGCTGATCGATGCCATCAAGATCGGGCCACTGCTCACAATTAAACTTCCATTGGTTTTCATATTTATCGCGCAAAGCATAAATTTTTGCCGAGCAGAAAAGGCTGTCCTTATCGGCATACCACATGACTCGGCGTTCGCCGGTATTTTTATAATTGACACTGACCTCGCACAGGCGTTGCTGACCTGGAATTTCAAGTCTGAGGTATCGAGTCTCACCCTCGATTTCGCACTGGAATTCCAGGGCGTGAGAGGGGGCAATCAGCAGCAAAGACGTTATGCAGATTAACGCCGTGCTAATGCCATGCGCGGCACGGCGAATTGTCTTTAGTAGGGACTTTCTTGACGGATCAGGCAGCATAGGAATCTGACACACAGTTGTAATCAATGTGATAACAAGCGCGCTCTTTTCCTTGCGGTCTGACGTTGGGTCTAGTGAGGTATCAGCACGATTTTTGGTGACGGTGTGCGCGCGTGATGAATATCTTCAAACGCTCCAGCGCCGTCGCCAAGTGCTCGTGTTTCAACCCAGTCCAAAGAACCTAGAGCACCATCGGTCAGGATATCCAGAGAGGCTTGTAAATCGGTTTCGTTGTAAGTGTAGTTACCGATGAACGTAATTTCCTGCAAAGTGATACGTCTTGTATCTAGACCTTCAGCGTTATCTTGCAGCCCAATGTGAGAAATGATGCCGCCTGTCCTTACTAATTTGCTTGAAGCGGCGCGCGTTGCGCCTGAGCCTACCGCATCGATCACGAGTTCGAAGTGATTATCCGGTGGAACATCGTCTGATAGTGGGTCGTAAACGGTTGCGCCTTTGCACATGGATTCAAGGCTTGCTCTGCGAAAAGCGCTGGTCTCACCGATCGCAACTTCGCGAACGCCTTTAGCTTGCAGTATTAGCGCTGCCAGCGCGCCAATGGCTCCACCACCGATGATCAGTGTGCGGCACTCGGAAATAGGGCGAGTAAGCACACGTTCTGCCAGGTGTACTGCATGCAGAGACACTGCTGTAGGTTCCATCAGGCTTGCATGTGCGGCACTAAGAGAATCAGAAATACTGAAAAGGTTGGCTGTTGGAGCGGCAATATACTGAGCGTATCCTCCCGCACGGCCAAGACCCAGTAAATCTCTGGTAGCACACAGGTTGGGCGCAGCAGCGCGGCAATCGCGACAAACGCCACAGCTAACCAATGGATTGATAGCAACGCGCTCGCCATCGCGCTCACCACCCATGACGGTGCCGGCCAGTTCGTGTCCTAAAATCATGGGCGGGACACGTCGGGCATCGTGACCATGCCAGGCGTGCATGTCAGATCCGCAAATGCCGGATGCTTCAATTTTGACTAGCGACTCGCCTGAAGCCGCGGTTGGTTCCGGTTCGTCCCGAAATTCCATGCTTTGGGTGCCGGTGTAAACGAGCGCTTTCACAGTGTGTGTTTATCCGTTTAAAGTGGACTTAAGGGTACTCGCTTGCGATGGTTGGTAAAAGCGTGTGGACCTAAATTGTTATGAGGGTGGCGACATATAGGCGGCATTGCCAAACCTTGGCAGTCGGCTTACACCCTGTTGACTGGTCGTTTAATCATGCGCCACCCTTCACTCTAGGGCGTCACCCGGGGAGTTGAGCGTGTTTGAAAAGCGCGTCGGAACATGACTGGCCCAGTGGTCGCCAATCTATTGGTCCAAAAATCTGTGTTGGCCCCGGCCCATGCACCACAAAGATGCAAAAATTCGCTATTTCCCGCGAATGGCCTCGCAACCTGTTGTTTTTATCGCTTTTATGGCAACTCTGAACCGGCCGGTCACAGCATTCTTATCTGATGGGCACAGATTGACACTATCCGGTTTTTAGTGCGAGACTAGCTCGGCTTTCCGGAGGTTTCGGACAGGTTCATCCGCCCTTGTTCAGCGCAGCTGAGGTGGGCACTTAGAACTTTACTGGAAGAGAAAAGCTTGCGCAGACGGTGCGTCGGCCAATCACTTCCCTCATTAAAATAATTCCTTGGAGGAACTATGAAATTAACTCATCTTCTTGGTGCATCCGCACTGAGTGCGGCAATGGCAGTAGGTACTGCATTTGCTGACACCACAACTATCAGAGTGCAATCAGTACTGCCAAACACGGCGGACGAAGTTGTCATGCTGGAAGCGTTCGCACAAGACGTTTCTGATCTGACTGGTGGTTCAGTACAGATCGAAGTTCTGCCTGCTGGTGCTGTTGTTGGTCCTCGCGACATCATGGACGCTGTTGATGCTGGTCTCGTTGAAGCTGGTTTCGCATGGACTCACTACTGGGGTGGCAAGCACGTCGCAGCAAACCTGTTCGGCGCACCTGTTGCCGGCGCTGGTGTTGGCATGGACAACATCGCTTTCTTGAGCTGGTTCCAGTTCGGTGGTGGTAAAGAGCTTTATGACCGCCTTTGGGGTGAAATGGGCGTGAACGTCAAAGGCTTTATGCTTCAGCCTGTAGGTCCTGAGGCACTGGGTTGGTTCCCTAAGCCAATTGAGTCTATGGATGACTTCCGTAAGATGCGTTTCCGTGCCCCTCCTGGCATGGTTGGCGCGGCATACGCTGACATCGGTGTTCCAGCTGTAGCAATGGGCGGTGGTGACATCCTTCCAGCACTGGAAAAAGGCACAATCGACGCTGCAGAATGGTGCTGCCCGAAGCCTGATTCAGTATTCGGTTTCCAAAAAGTTCTTAAGCACTACTACCTCCAGGGCTTGCACCAGGTTGTTGTAAACGCTGATATGTACCTGAACCTTGATGTATACAACGGCCTGACTGATCTTGAGAAGAAAGCTCTGGAAGTTGCTGCTAATGCATCACTGTCAAAGTCAATGTCTTACCGCATCTATGAAAACGGTAAGGCACTTAAAGACCTGACTGACAACCACGAAGTTATCCTGGAAGACACTCCAGCTGACTACTTCACTGAGTACATGGCTGCTGCTAAGAAAGCTCTGCAAGCTGCTGCAGATGAGGACGAGTTCTTCGCAGAAGTTTGGCAGTCTCAGAAAGACTTCGCTGATATCGCAGTTCCATTCTGGGCTGGTGCACAAGCTTCAAATGCAAGCTTGGGTAAAGCACACGCTGACACTCTGAAGTAAGATCGACTCAGTACGGGCTCTAGCACAGAGCCCGTACGTTATTAGGTTGATACAGTTGAAATCATTTCAACTAAGTATGGGCTCTTAACGGAGCCCTTATTTTTTTGTTTTCCAAATGCCTCAATACAAAGTTTGGAAAAAAGAAAGCGGGCTGCAGACCCCGTCTAACGAAGGAAGCATCACCACATGGCTGACGAACCCAATCCGGACGATCTGGAAATTGCTGATGAGCTAATCGCTGAACGACGCGCTGAGGCTCCTGGTGAAACACCCGAGGATATGACGTCCTGGCAGCGCCCCATCACCGCCGCCATCGATGTGATTAACTATCGTGCGGGTCAAATCATTGCGCTTTTACTCGTGCCATTGATCGCTGTAGTGGTGTTCGAAGTCATTTCGCGTAACGCATTCTCGATTCTGCAAAATGCAGGATTTGAAGACCTAGCGCGCTCTCTTAACCTCGGACCCACGCTTTGGGTCTACGACACCAGCCGAATGCTCGCAGGTGTGCTCTTTATGGCCGCTGCCGGTTACGGCCTGATGCGCGGCGTGCATATTCGCGCTGACTTCCTCTATCGGTTCTGGTCCGACAAAACACAAGCAACGGTTGATGCAACGCTTTACCTGTTGTTATTCATCCCATCGATGATTTTCTTCACCATCGTTTCGTCAGAATTCTGGTGGTTGGCGTTCTCCCGTGGCGAAACCATGCAAATAGACAGCGCGTGGGGTCCTTTACTCTGGCCTGCGCGACTGGCAATGCCTGTAGGTGCGTTCTTATTAACAATTCAAGGCATTCCTGAGATTTTCCGCGCCTTCCATAAAATGGGTAAAGCACGTGAGCGCTGGTTTTTGCGGGCCCTACCAATTTATCTCATTGCCCTGATCTGGTTGGTCCTGGCTGTATTCACGCCTGACTTAGTACCCGGTGGCGATTGGTTCACCGCGCTAATGAAAGCGCGTCCTAGCCTTGATAAGCCGACTATCGGTTTGATCATGCTTGGCGCCATGTTGTTCGTTATCTTTATTGGCTTTCCCATTGCGTTCACGCTGATCTTCTTGGCCTTTGTTTTCGGTATCTGGGGTGCGAACTTCAAGCTCACAACGCTTCTGATGACGCTGAACACCAACTCAACCATGCTTAACGATCAGCTCATGGCTGTGCCTCTGTTCGTTCTCATGGGCATCGTTATGGAAGCGGCCGGATTAATGGAACGCTTGTTTGCTTCAATCCAGATGATCATGGCACGCGTTCGCGGCTCACTTTTTATAGCGGTTCTGATTGTTTCAACCATCTTCGCAGCTGCAACCGGCATCGTGGGTGCGTCAGTAACGCTGCTCGGCATCATGGCCGGTGCAACGATGAGCCGATCCGGATACAACGTAAAGCTTGCAGCGGGCACAATCACGGCAGGTGGAACGCTCGGTATATTGATTCCGCCATCGATCATGCTGATCGTCATGGGGCCGGTATTGGAAGTTTCCACGTTGGATCTGTTCCGCGGTGCGTTTATCCCGGGCGCTCTTCTGGCTTCGCTCTACCTAATTTACACATTAGGACGATGCTGGATTAATCCTAGCTTAGGTCCCATCCTATCCGACGAAGATCAACCGGATACGTCCAAATACTATGGGGCCGAAGTAGCCCTGATCTGCCTTGGCGTCCTTACTCTCTGTCGCATATTTGGTCTGGCCATTGGCGGGGCATTCGCAGGGTTGATGCCATTTGGTGGTCTGGTTGTTTTAATTGCAGCCATGGCGTTGGCTTACGCAGCCTACAAACGTGCAGGCATGCTTAGGCTTGCTGTGCCACTCGCGGTCCTGTTTCATTTTTATATGATCTTCGCGAATATGGGCGACGGCGGCCTGCCGATCGTGTCGATTGTGTTTGGCGCATTTATTCTGTTGTTGGCCTACCTTGGCCGACCAATCTACGATCAGGTAAAAGGCAAAGACTTCTACTTCTCAGACCTATGGAATGAATTCTTCGCAGGCTTGATGCCGCCAACAATTCTTATCTCGTTTGCTCTGGGTTCCATCCTGCTTGGTTTTGCAACACCTGCGGAAGCTGCTGCCATGGGTGCATTCGGTTCGATCCTACTGTCAATCGGCTACCGTAAATTCAGCATCCCAAGCTTTTTCGACAGCTTGGTTAAGGCGCTGGAAATTACAGTTCTGATTATGTTTCTGGTCGCGGCTTCCAATTTCTTTGGCGCTGAGTTCAGTGCGCTTGGTACACCGAAGATGATGACCGAGCTTCTACTGGGTCTTGATATGTCACCGTATCTGATCTTGCTGTTGGTTATGGCTTTGATCTTTTTACTGGGTTGGCCATTGGAGTGGGTGCCTATCGTTCTGATCGTTGTGCCTATATTGCTGCCAACGGTGGAAGCGCTCTCAGTTCATGGACTGGAACGCTACGACCTCATGGTCTGGTTCGGTATTCTGGTGGCGGTGAATTTGCAAACCGCTTGGCTCTCACCGCCGGTTGCGCTTTCAGCTTATTTCTTGAAAGGTGTGGTGCCGAATTGGGATTTGAAAGACATCTACCTCGGTATGATGCAGTTCATGTTGGTTCAGCTTGTCGGCCTCATCTTGATCTTCATCTTCCCGCAGCTCGTACTTTGGTTGCCTAGAGTTATGAGTGGCTAGAAAAGGTATTGCCTGAACTTCCTGCTATTTTTAAGCTGATGTTTTTTTGATACTTGCACGAACTCTTATCATGCGGGAGCTGTCGAGGTATCGCTCCTACAAACTTTGGTTATGGATGAATGTTAGAAAATATCGTTGATCTTGGATCAATCATTATTGCGGACATTGTTTTGTCCGGCGATAACGCGTTGATTATTGGTATGGCAGCTGCCGGTCTTGCACCGGAGTTGCGAAAAAAAGCCATTGTCTACGGCATGGTGGTCGCTGCTGTGTTGCGAATCGTTTTCGCAGTCATTGCTACCAAGCTGCTAGGCATTCCTGGGTTGCTGCTTGTCGGCGCATTGTTGCTTTATTGGGTTTGCTGGACTCTATACAAAGAAATCAAAGCCCATACCGATGAACATGCTGCAGATGTCCTAGCAATGTCGGAAGATCCGGAGGCTGGCTATACAGGCGCCCCCAGACGAACGTTAGGGCAAGCCCTCGTAGCGATAACAATCGCAGATGTATCAATGTCGCTGGACAATGTATTAGCCGTGGCAGCCATCGCTGATGGCGACACCAACATGCTGATTTTTGGTCTCGGATTGGCGATTGTACTGATGGCATTCGCAGCGACACTGATCATGAAGCTATTAACCCGATACCCGTGGATTTCCTGGCTTGGCTTAGTGGTGCTTATCTACGTAGCTTCCGAAATGCTATACCGCGGCATCTTTGATGAAACAAACGGCATCTTGGCATTTTTACGGGCGTCCGGCGCGGGCTAAGTTCGTCGATTCTTAACATCAACCCAGTTTATGACACGGTCACAGCAGGGTTGATGTTAAGACTTTAACTGCGCAACGGTAGCTTGCGCGATGCTAACGCTGTAGTACGTGATGCCTTATGAGAAAAGGTTGAGATCACGATTTGAAAAGTTGGCAAGGTTTGGTAATACCACGTCCAACTCACTTTCATCCAACCCTAACCATCGTAGTAGAGTCGCTGCGTACTGAGTGGCGGCCGTTGTGGGTAGCACGCGGCCATTGTTCACTGAGTCCGGACCGTGAATATCAAGACTTGGCAGAGCACCATAAATATTGCCGCCGTTTACTGCACCGCCCATTGCCATGAGGT
>CAZCKD010000155.1:0-8478 GCA_964498925.1 uncultured Granulosicoccaceae bacterium | reverse complement strand
CTGATAGTGGTGGGCCAAACAACGCAGATTTAGAGCTCGGCCTCACAGCTGCGGTCTACGGAACAAACAGTATTGAACTGTTCTGGAGTCCTTTGCCGAGTAATGTGCCCAATCTGACCGTAGAAGTTTATCGAGATGATGTGCTAATCACGACAACAAACGCTCAGTTCAGTTTCTTCGATGCCAGCGAAGCCCAGAACAATACGACGACATACAGTATTCGTGTGATGGACGGGTTTGGAAATGTCAGTCCGTTTTCAAATACGGTAACGGTTGATCGAGATGCGTTGGAAGTCGTTACGGAATTTGCAAATTTTCCGCGTGAAACCAATGACTTTAATATCGAAATAACGAATACCCCGGCAACCTTTGAGTCTGTAGGATTGATTAGTTGGACAATCGACAATCCTGATCAGTTGGTTGTGGCGGGCTATGAAATCCGTTTGAACGGACGGGTCATTGGCTCAACTGAATCCACTGTTTTTGTAGATTCAATGCCTTTTAGCGGAATTTGTCGCGTGTACACAGTGACTGCAATTTCTCCAGATGGTGCCTTACTGGGATTTGCTAGCGGTACCGCTGTGTCAAACAGATTTTCTAAGTGTTTTGGGTAGTTGGAATTTAGGAGGGGCTTTGGTCTTTCGACAAAACACTCTCATGGGGAAACTCGCGGTCCGCACTTTCCTGTCAGGTTCTGCATCAGGGTATCCGCATGCCTCCTCAAAGCCCGGTAAGCGAAAGTAGTAGACCGCCAAAACGCGTCTGGGGGGATTGTTGGATGCAACAGACTTGAGACCCCTCGGAGCCTAAGACTTGCAAGTTACGCGGTTCAGCCTTGGGTAGAATTAAAAACTCAATTCGCTATCGCTTACCTTGCACGACTCTATCAAGAATCATGGCACAAAAAAGTATGGCGAACCCAGCCAATATGCCTTGACCAACGGATGCGTACTGCAGCGCTTCCAGCACATCTTCTCCCAATCCCTTAGCACCAATAAGTGATGCAACTACCACCATTGCTAGGCTAAGCATAATCGTTTGATTGATGCCCGCCAGTATCGATGGTGCCGCGAGTGGTAGATCCACTTTTCTTAGTAAATACCATTTGGATGCGCCAAATGAAATGGCGGCTTCACGTATAGATTCGGGTACACCTCGTAGACCAAGGACGGTGAAACGAACTACCGGAGTACCGCCAAATATCATGGTAGTGACTACGGCCGCAGGTTTTCCTGTACCGAAAAAAGCAATTACGGGAATCATAAAAACAAACGCGGGCATGGTTTGCATGAAATCCATGATGGGTCGGATAAAGCTATAGAGGCGAGGGCGTCTAGCGCAGAAGAGACCGAGAGGAATGCCGATCACAATGCTGAGCATTGCTGCAGTACCGAGTAATGCAAGCGTCGTCATGGCTTTTTCCCAGAAGCCGAGAAAACCCATATAGGCGAGAAACGCACCGGCAAAAATTGCGGCTCGGCGTCCGGCAGATAAAGCTGTGAGTAAAATAATAAAGCTTGCAACGACGATCCATGGTGTACCAACAAATATAAGCTCTAATCCATCCAGCACCCAGCGTATTCCACGTGTGATGACAGTGAATATCCAATCGCCTTTTTCTGTCATGACATCGAATAAACGTTCTACCCAACTAATGGCGGTCAATCTAATGGAGTTAGTTGTTGGGAATTCATTCAGTAGGTTAAATTTTCCTGGAAAAGCAAATCCCAAAACGCTCACGGTCAATACAAGTAGCACGAAACCGGCACTAACGAGAGTTCGTAAGGGGTTAAGTCCATGTTCAATTTTTCGGTTTGACAACCATAGGAAATAGCGTTTTTCCAGAATGGGGTTTGCCATGACAGCTTCTATGAGTTTGACCACGAGTAGCATTGCGATACCACCCAAAACGATGCTGGAAGCTGAAGCCGTCGCCACATCGGCTTCAATTTGAATATCGGCGATGGCTTGTTCTAATGAGGTAATGGCTCTTTCAAAAACCGCCACGTTATCGGCTTGTTTTTCGATTGCAGCAGCAAGCTGCTTTTGTCTGAATTCCAATGTACCTTCGATTTGCGCGATTCTCGCCATTGCATCGGCCGCCAGATTTCCGAATGCGCCTCGGGCTATTTGAATGTAGGCGAATATTTCAAGCAATAGAAAGGGTAGGCCCCATTTCCATAAGCTGCGCATACCAAACCAGACCGGGCCTAATAGACCTGCGGCAAGATTGAACGTCCAAGTGAACCCGTGCTTTTCGCCAATCTTGTTAAATCGATTTTCGTAGTAGTCCGGGTTACTTGATACAAATTCCTCAACAAGACGAAAATTGCTTCCGTCGGCGCTATCAGTGAGTTCGAGTTCGTCTGGCCGATTCATGATGTTTCGGTTCCTTCAATCACGGTTTTCAGTAAATCAGCTTTTTCGACAGTGCCTAGCACCTTGTTGAAATCATCAACGATGTGCAGAGGGCCATCATGGGAAATTGAAGCCGTTATTAAGGTGCTTAAATTCGTGTCCGGGCCGAATTGTGGGGAATTAGCGGGGGCATGCGCAGTATCTGCAGTGACAGGTTTCATCACGGCGTGTGCCTTAACGACTTTCAATCGTGAAATACCAGCGACGAAGTCGGAGACATAATCGTCGGCTGGATTCATAACTATCTCTTCGGGCGTCCCTATCTGAACGACCCGTCCATCTCGCATAATGGCTATACGGTCGCCAATGCGCACGGCCTCGTCCAGATCATGAGTTATGAACACAGTTGTCTTTTTCATAACTTCAGATAGCTTCATAAACTCATCCTGAAGTTGGCGGCGTATCAGCGGATCGAGCGCGCTAAAGGGTTCGTCCATTAGCAAAACTTCGGGGTCTGAGGCGAGAGCGCGAGCAAGACCTACACGCTGTTGCATACCGCCGGATAGCTCATGCGCGAACTTGTTTCCCCATCCGCCAAGTTCAACCATTTGCAGATTTTTACGCGCTATATCAAGCCGATGGTTTTTGTTAAAACCTCGAATTTCCAGAGGCATCGCAATGTTGTCCAACACCGATCGATGAGGCATTAATGCAAAATTCTGGAACACCATGGCAATGTGTTCGTTTCTGTACTGACGTAGCTCTGCCTGATTGAGCGCCATGACATCGCGACCGTTAACGACGATGGAACCTGCGCTGGGTTCCAGTAGACGATTGATATGTCGAACTAACGTAGACTTGCCGCTGCCGGACAAACCCATCACGCAGAAAATCTCACCTGGGTTCACTGAAAAGCTAACGTCGGCAACACCGACTACACAATTGTGCTTGTTAAGTACTTCAGTTTTACCGATGTTGTTTTGCTTGATATCGCTTAAAGCAATGTCGGCATTTTCGCCAAAAATTTTCCAGACATTTTTAATGTCAATGGCAGAGGCTTGAGAGTCTGACGACATAATGGGAAAGAACCATTAGCGGAGTTAGAAACGAACAATAAACAGCCCGGGCCGCAAACAATGCCCGGGCCGTACACATTACGACTGGCTAAATTAGAGACCTAACCAGGAATCTACGCGAGCTTCGTTAGCTGCAACCCATTCCTTTGCAACTGTGGCAGCATCTTTTCCACCTTCAATCTCAAAGGCAAAACCGCTGACCGCTTCACCATCTAGCGCAATGTTTGCGACCATTTCAGCGATTGCCGGAGAACGGTCTTTCAGAGAGTTTGAGAACGCAATTTGAACCTGCTTCAATGCATCTTCAGTCATGACCTTTGACTTGTTAAACCAGTCTGGATCATCAGACGGTTGAATGGCAATGTATTTTGCTGGATCGAACGCGGGTTCTTCCAACCGCACGATGTCGTGTTGGAACCAGATTGCATGCGGGGAGTAGCAGTAAAAAGCATAACCTTCAGCCTTTTTGATAGAGTCGCCAACACGAGCCGTCATGACTGCCTGATCCGCGCGGATAGGCTCCATGAAAGGCATCAGACCATAGTCACGGACTTTTACTTCGTTAACGTTGGCAGAAGCCCAACCCGGTGCACCTATCCAAATTTCACCAGCTCCGTTTCCGTCACTATCCATCAGCTTGGCAATTTCCGGCCGTGCAAGATCAAATATTGACGTGACGCCATTCTCTTCTGAGAATGCTCTAGACACGCAGAAGCTCTGTTTGCCTTCGTAGCTGTTTTCACTAAGGCTTACAGTGCCCGCACCTTCGACGTATTTGTTCGTAAAACTTTCCTGGTTGGGCAGCCAGACATCGGGGTGAATATCAATATCACCTTTGCCTTGATCCATAGCTTGAAAGATCGCCGCATTGTTGCCGGGTACCAATTCTGCAGTACCGCCCATTTTGGTGACAACAATTTCTTGTATCAGGTGCGCAATAGCTTGAGCGCCGGTCCAGGCAGGAGCTCCGATTTTCACATCCTCAGCGAGCGCTGAGCTCGTACCAACGGCAAGTGCACCGGCGGTAAATAGGGATAAAACTGTCTTTTTCATATCTTGATTCCTCTTAACATTATGGTTGAAGGTGATATTTCTTGTGACGGCTGGTCCCCATTGAGTCTCTTTTTTGCTCATTAGTCAAGAGTGTTGTTGTCTGAGCACCCGGTAAGTGCGTCTGAAGCTTGCGGTGAAGCAAAATAGAGCAGGTGAGAGGTTTTGCTCTGGGATGACTGGGACTGATATCGTATGGCCCGTCTTTAGAGGGCTGATAGCCCATTCGTTAGGGCTGCCGGCATTAGTTGATAGCGGGTAGTTACTAGTCTGCGAGCGCAGAGAGCCGGAACATTGGCAATGTCGATTTCTTAAGACCAGACAATCACACAGATTGTCTGGTCGTTTGCCAGAGTAAAACTACCTATCTCGGTTGAACACCAATCTGCACTCGCGTCTCATTGTCATCACTCGTCATATCGACATAGTTTTGATAGACCTCGCGAACCATCCCCGTCATGGTTAATCCAGCCCCCATGATCTGTCCAATTAATGGTTCATAAGCGTTAACATCGATTTTGTTGATATCTCCGTGCATCACGATTTCAACATAGTGAAAAGGCTCCAGTCGAATGACTGGGTGTTCACCTGTGTATTTTTGCGCAACCTCAACAGACACCGGAAGTGAAATATTTAAATCAAACTCAGCATCCCTGTCAGCGGAAATGCCGTTGTACACAAACTGCATGGGGCCGGTGGGTTGAATACCGGCACGGCCAAATTCTGCAAAGAGCTGTTCCGGCTTGAGGTCAACATCATCTTTGACACGATTGAGTGTGGAACGCAGTGGTAGGGTAATCAGGCTGACGCTGTTAGACGTTTGGATTTGCATGTCAGTATCTCCGTCTCGAAGTAAATGCTGGTGGATGTTTGCGGCTTTGCTGCCGTGGAGTAACAATGCCACCGGCTACTGACAACCCTATGTCAGGAGGGAATCGCGAGTCGGCCTATTAACCAACTATTTTCGAATCAGGGTCTGTATAGCGCGCTGCTCAGGTGCAATTTTAAGCTGAGTAGCGCGCTGGCTGTTCATTTCACGAGGAAACGACTTCAGAAGTATAAAATTTCAAATCTAGCCAGGCGTTAATATCCATTCGCCTTGGCTGTTGAGGGCGGCACTACCGCCAAGAAAATTGATCGTCTCAACCCCGGAAAATGTAAATGCTACAGGTGCGCCAGGCGCTTCTCTAATGACAAATTGTGAAAGGACACCTTGGGATTCCGAAGGTATTAACGGCTCAATAACAATACCGTCAGAAAATGGAATATCTGTGTTGAGAGTATCGGCTCCGGTACCACCATGAAACACTGATCCGTAGTATGCGGCACCTGTGAATGTATCATCACCTGCACCTCCATACGCCTCAGAACCAAGAGATCCTTGCTCAACGGTAAAGGAGTCATCCCCAGTTCCGCCGTAGCCCACATTGTTATGCGATTCATCGCCGAACCGGAACCTGTCGTTACCAGTGCCACCGTAACCCGTATTTTCTGAAGATCGGTTTACAAACTCTATGGAATCATCACCCGCATCACCACGAAATTCTGCATGTGTACTGGCAATAGTGAACATTAGATCGTTATCATCCCCACCTGATAAAACGTTACCCGTCCCGTCCCCATCGTTTCGTAGAATGTCCCGGCCAGCTCCACCGTTCAGAATAATATTATTTCCTAGATGAGCGATGAGTTCATCTCGACCATTGCCGCCGTTAATGGTGTGTGCCAATCCGGTAGCAACAGCAAACGATCCACCGTCTCCAATCTCTGCGCTATGACCTTTGCCTTGAAGGCGAACATGAGCAAAGCCATCACCACTTCCGACAAATCTGGATCCTAGCCCATTGAGTTCTACTCGATTAAAGTCACCTGAAGCTTCAACATAATTATTATTCCCAGTCAGTCTTATATTGACGCTTCTCTCCGATGTGAAAATTCCGATGTTGTCGCCTTTTAAATCGAAGTCATAGTCTGGTAAGGAATTACTATTTTGCTCTGGCGGTTCAGTTGATCCATCTGAAGTGCTTTCTTCTATGGTCTGATAGAACTCGTTATCTAATAACCTTCTCGATTCGCTGGCACTGTTATACAGCTGACTTGCATCAACATTAGAAGTGGGGGTATCGGCACTTGACGGATTATTGCGTTCAGACGCTGAAGCTTCATTGTCCGTACGTAAAATTGCATTCGGTGAGTTTTCGGATGATATGCGCATATCTGATGTACCTGGGTAGTTATGGATTGCGTCTGTGAGGTCTTAAATCAATGGCTCTTATAAAACGTTTATGGGATAACTAAGACTCACACGCTAAGACTAATTTCAGTTTACAGCGCACAAAACGTGGTCGACTTTTTATTAGTGATAAATGTGAACGGGAAATCTATTTAATTATTGGGTGCTTCAGAGAAACATCGAACGCTGTAGATTTGTTAATAGAGTCGTCGCAGTAGCAATTTCTCTTAGCTGCCTATTTTTCGAATGGGTAGCAAGCATAGCGTTGTAGTATTGCGCTCAACCGGCGGTTTCAATCAAGAGTGGGCATCTGAGCTGTTTACTAATTCGCCATCAATAGAGAATCACGAGTCTTTCCACTGAGCTGCCAGTTCCTGGGTTAGGGACTGCACAGCACACTTTACTGCTTCACCCTTTTGTATCTTTACGCCGTTTGTATATTGCAGCAACCAGCGACCCATATATTCAGCAGATGGTGTTAAAAAACGCATCCAAACTCCCTCGGACTGCCGTTCCTGATCGACAAACCCATAAAGGTAACGTTGTTCGCTGACAAATCGGGCGGCTGCGGGTGTGAACAGTAATTCAACTTCAATCAGATCTTCCTGACCGGGTTGTTTTCTAATGTACTCCTGCAAGGTTTCTCGGCTGTGACGTGCAAACTGTTCATGTTGAGGGTCAAACTCATCAATTCTATCTAGCCGGAAATCGCGATAGTTCTTGCGTAAGCGACACCAGGCTATAAGGTGCCAGTGGAGGCTGTAATAAAACAAGCCGATGGGTTCAATCTCTCGCTCGGTAGATACTCCTGCATTACCGGCTGCGTACATGATGCGCACTACCTGTCGTCTGACGAGTACTGTTCGAGCTTCTCTTAGCCAACGATCTTCAACTGCGCTTTGTTCTGCATCCACGCGCTCATGTATTTCGTGTTGGTCTTCGGGTAGTACAAATCTACCGGTGGGTATCACTTCAATATCCGCGTCCAGCGATTGCAGATAGTCTTTGTCGGACGTATCCATGACAGCGCGTACTTTGCTCACCGCTAGTTTGTAATCACGGTAGGACTGCTGATCGAGAGAGGTTTGCAGTAGCTTCTCGCCGAGCAGTAAAGAAGCAGCCTCATCGAGTGTAAAGCTTACTGGAGGCAGTCGATAACCCTTTTCGAGAAAGTAGCCGACACCCGCCTCAGAACCAATGGGTACACCGGCATTTTCCAACGTTCTGATATCTCGGTATATCGTGCGTTCAGTGACCGAAAAATGATCTGCCAGAAATTGAGCCGTCACTACAGAGCGAGTTTGTAATAGCAACAACAAGGACGTAACTCGGTCAAAGCGATTCACTGTGTCCTCCGCCAAACATTTTCATTGCCATCTGCGCTTCTTCACGCGTTACGGCTTTAGCCCGACGGGTTTCGGGCAAAATGCACTGCTCAGTTAAGAGCTCTTTTTCCAGTGAACCCAGGCCGCGGTAACGTAACAACTGATAGTCATCGATTCCTCTCTCTTGCAGTTTTTTCACAATCTCTTCTTGATGCATAGGGGCGTGAGCATAGACGGGTGCTGATAAGGACGGGCTTGTAAAACGTAGCAGTGGTGCCCTGATCATGTGTACACGGCCCGCATCAATTAGTTCTGGAATTAAATGCTCAAAACAGATCAACATTAACGCTCCACAGTGAATACCGTCGGCGTCCGGATCGAATAACAACATGACACGCTCGTAGCGAAGTGCATCCATATTGAAATCATTTCCGGT
>CAZCKD010000154.1:6599-8517 GCA_964498925.1 uncultured Granulosicoccaceae bacterium | reverse complement strand
GTGTATTTGCTGACAGTAGAATTCAAACGCCCTGAGGTCAGAACTGCCAGTATTTACGGAGTCTGGTTGATTCTGTTGTTAGCCACTATCGCCATATCATTGGTGCTCGATGTCAGGGATGTATTTAACGTGTTGACCGGTCGGCGTTAGTTTTGATTACTGCCGCCAACATTATAAGACACGATCTTTTCAAGGTAATTCCACACTTCGATACCCGACATGAAAAACCTAAAACTGTACTACTTTGATTTCCATGGTGGGCGAGGTGAGCCTATCCGCATAGCACTGCACGCAGCAGGCTTGGCGTTTGATGATGTCCGATGGTCTTTTCAGGAGTTTGGTGAGAACCGTCAGAAACTTAGGTTTACAGCTGTTCCTGCGCTTGAGATTGATGGTCAGCTCTTCACCCAGTCAAATGCTATCAGTCGATACGTTGGAAAGCTGTGTAATTTGTATCCCGAAGATGCGCTACACGCAATGCACTGTGATGAGGCTCTGGAAGCCCTTGAGGATATCAACCACTACCTGGTTCAGACATTCAGTTTAAAAGATGAGGAGCTCAAACTTGCACGGCAGGCGTTGCTTGAAGGTCGTTTAAAAACGTTTCTTGTAGGATTATCCGAGCTATTAACCCGCGGTGGGGGGCAGTACTTTGCTGGCAACGCGCTGAGCATTGCGGATTTAAAAATGTACGTTCAACTGAAACATTTAATGAGCGGCAATCTCGACCATATACCCGCCGATACCGTGCAAGAATTAACCCCGACGTTTGTCGACTACTGTCAGAAAATTGATAATGAGAAAATAGTGCGTGCCTATTACGACAGCCTTGACAGTTAAATCACCCTGTTATGGGTGACAAACATCGGGGTTGTAGTCGCTTTTTAAAACAACCAGGTCTTGGGATTTGGTACCGCTGAATTGCTGTCCAGATATTTAAAGCCCTTAATACAACGAATAATTAGCCAGACCACGGCCAGCGCGATAATCAACCATCCGATAAAAGCAATCGTGAGCAGCAGACCTATTAGGCCGAACAAGAAACCTATCCAAAATGTGCGGATCTGAAATTGATAGTGGGATTTCAGCCAATCAGGCGCACCTGATTTGTTGACGTAGGCGATGATCACGCCGATTAAGCTTGTCAATCCAAAAACAATACCCACCAGGTACAAAATGTAAACCAGCTTGGCCATGCCAGACCCTTCAGGAGCAACTAAATTTTGATCATTCATTTTCAGGATTCACCCTATTAGAAACTTTCGTCTTCTCTAGTGTATCTGACAATCCCTAGATTATCTTTCCCTGTCTTCATCATCAACCCGGTGAGTGCGGTCAATCAGGGATTCGATCTCCGTCATAACACTTTCGGATAATGCACCGAATTCGAGAGCGCCAGCAAGTTGTTCAACTTGTTCAACAGTTCTTGCACCGGGTATAGGAATATTCTGATTGTGCTTTCCCCATATCCACCCGAGCGCCCCTTGTACTGTTGATCTGCCGTTGGATTGCAGAATTTCTTGAATAGCGTGAAACCGATCGAGGAAAACAGGGTTTGGCCGTGCGTTGACAAAATACTGCAACCAACCTTCATCGCTTGCACGAATGTCTTCCGGGTTCATTGCAGTGGATTTGTCATATTTTCCTGACAGCAGTCCCATCGCCAGTGGAGATCGTATTAGGGTTATCAAGTTTGCGGTGTGGGCCGTGTTCTGAATGGCAGGGGCGTCTAACAGCACGTTCATAGCATGCTCGACCGCACGGAAGCCGGGTATATTTGCAAATGCTGACAGCCTCTGGGCGAAGTCGGTGCTCCATCCAAAGCCCTTCACTTTACCTTGTGTTCGAGCTACCTCCATCGCCTTGAAGAGGGGCTCGGCCTGTTCGACCGGCAGGTCGTTTATGTGCAATAAACACA
>CAZCKD010000154.1:0-6499 GCA_964498925.1 uncultured Granulosicoccaceae bacterium | reverse complement strand
CGTTCGCAGATCTACAGCCAGCCATGTAAAGTACGTTTCATGAATGAAACGAATTTAAATTGGGACGATTTGAGATTGTTCATGGCGGTAGCTCGCTCAGGTGGCTTGACGGGGGCGTCCGATATAGCCGACAAGAGCGCTCCGACCCTCGGACGTCGAATGCTGGCTTTAGAGTCTCAACTAGGCCAGGAGCTGTTTTCACGTACCGCTCGCGGGTATTTGCTCACGTCTGAAGGTAAATCGCTTTTTGAAAAACTGATTGAAGTCGAAGCGACTCTGTCACCGCTTGTTGATCAGGGCGAAGGTGAACGGTTCAAACGCGTTAAATTGTCTGCTGGCGCGTGGGTAACTCATTATTTATGTAATCACCTGCCAGAATGGCCTGAACATCAACGAATTCCATTGCAGTTCTTAGCAGCCGACCACGCGATGGAGATCACGCACAGAGAAGCTGTTATCGGTATTCGAAATAGGAGGCCTGATCAGCCCACGCTTGCCTGTCAGCCATTGAATTGGATCAACTTTGCCGTTTACGCACAAAGTGAATCGGTTGTGTCATGGGCGCAGGTGCTCGCGGATACACCATCTGCCCGGTGGGTGAAAAAAACGGTTGGTAAAGAATTCTCCGTTCAAGTAAGCCATCCTCGAAACGCAATGGATCTAGCCATCGCCGGGAGCTGTCGTGTAGTGATTCCAACGTTTATTGGTGAGAGTTGCAGCTCCTTAATAAGAGTCAGTGAAGATATAGATGAGCTGAGGCACAAACAGTGGTTAGTGACTCATCAGGACGACAGGCATGAGCCTGAAGTCAGGGAAGTGATTAACTGGCTTAAGTCTTTACTGGGGGATAAGAAAATTCTAGATTAAGCTTAGTGATGCATTAGAGCCATGTGGTGAATCTAAAAGTAAGTTCATAGAGTCGCGCATAGACTAGAGCTGTTAAAATCGTATGCACCGCGTGTTTTTATATGTCCATTAGAACTAATGATTAACGAAAACAATCCACTCATCTTCACTCATATTCCCAAGACGGGTGGCATGTCTTTATTTGCCACGATGAGTGAGCACTACGGAATGGATATAGCAGACATGTATGACGTGTCTGCTTACGATAGCAATAAAAATGAGCAACTGGCTGAGCTACTGACCGATCCTTTAAAAAGTGTTTATACAGGACACTTTCCGTTCGGAATTCATGAGTTCTTGTCCCGGCCATGCTGCTACATGGCTATTGTAAGAAAGCCTTTGGATAGAATCATGTCGTTGTATTTCTACTCGCTACAATTTAGAGAAGTGGTTCTACGAACGGTTCGTCAATCAGAACATACGTTAGGCGATTTATTTGAAAAGCGAATGGTCGCTGATTTCTATGCCGAATTCACGCCATGGATAAACGGTGATAGTGGGCTTGCCACTTTTTTACGTTGTCCTTCGGCCGAATTGAATAATGGAATGGTTCGGCGTTTCAGTGGGGTGGGTATGACTCAAAGTACGCTGACACGCGATGATCTCGAAATGGCCAAGAATAATATCGAGCAGTACTACAGTCTTGTCGGCGTTCAGGAGCGTTACCAGGATACGCTTTCAGTGGTTCGAAATACTTTTCAAATTGATGTTACCGAATTCCGGGTCAACACACGACCAGAGGATGCCAAGAAGAATGCCGGCCCTAACGTTGCTCTGAGAAAAAGAATTAAGGAAATGAACAAGCTTGATATCGAATTGTATGATTGGATTTACAATCGGTTTGAAAATCAGCACAGCCATCCAACACCTCCTATCGTTGTCGATGCCAGTGGGCGAAGTGATTTTGAAAATGTGAAGTTATGGCGCGCAATTGGTAGTTCACCGATGCGCCAGTCTGCCATGGCTAATAGTCGACTGGGTCGGCGAGGGTAGGGGCTATTTAGGGGCGTTAATCGTTTCTGATGATGAGCGCAGATTTACTTGAGCTATTCATGCCACATTTTTCATAGAACTGCTTAACCCCTTCGTCGCGGCCGGTCATTAGCATGACTTTATAGCAATTGTTGTCGAACGCCTGCTGAATTGCCGCTTTGACAATTACCCTGCCTAAGCCACATCCCTGCAGTTCAGGTTTCACAACGACATTCTCGATGACCGCATAGGGTCTAGCAGAGCGAGTTAGATTCGGAATGATATTGAGATAACAGGTACCCACTACCTCATCGTTTTTCTCAATAAGCAAGATGTGTAAGTTCGAGGAATTTACGATCTCGGCAAAAACACGGCTGCTCATAATCGAGTCTATCGGGGGATCATCCGGGTTGAGATGCTGCATGAGTCCCATGACGGCCTCATGATCTGAAGATCTAGCCAGTCTCATCTTTCCTGTCATACATGAGTCCCCTTGAATTGCCTCACTGCTGAACATCAGTGTGGTGTAACCCCGATCTTACGAGCACCAACCTTTTCCCTGGGGTGCTGAGCATCCGATGCGAGGTAAGCTGAAAATGTGAAATTGATTTTAATTCAATAGCTTAGTGCTGTGATCCATTGAAAATTGCGTGGCATGTCAATTGCGTCGGTTACTGGGTTACTCGACTTGAAAGTCTCATTGGATTTTCGAGTGAATTGCTCCGCTTATGGAGTGTAACTCGATATCCAACAAAAGCAGTTTAGACACGAATTAGAAAATCAATATGGACCATTCCTTCCGCAAAAATGCATTCGCTTCGATCGTGAGAAAGTCACTCAAACGTGTCTTTATCGTGGCAGCGTCGAAACTCAACAAGACTAAACGGTTTGCAGCGTATGTCTTGCTAGCCTGTCTACCAGTCTTGGCATACTCGGCACCCTCTGACGATTATCTCGCAGAAGTGCTAGAAGATTCTGCATCCACTGGTGGTGCTAACAATGCAAACGGAACAGCGGTCACCGCAACACAGTTAACGGGAATCACCGGAGTTACCGGCGTTATAGCCGCGAATGAGCCAGGCTATCGAAATGCAATAGCGTTAGAGACAGGTTTTAGCAATCCGCCGGTTGTCAGCCAAGTTCAATCGATTATTAATGCAGTAAATGCCGACGGCAACGTTTGTAATATCGTTACGGATATACCGTATGCAGAATGCGATAGCTTGGTTAACTTATATAATTCAGCAGGCGGAAATGCTTGGACCAATAAAAATAATTGGTTGACTGGAACTGCTGCTGAGGATTGGCACGGCATCGCAGTAACTAATGGCCACGTAGCATCAATCGGTTTAGTTAATAACAATTTGATTGGTACAATTCCGGACTTGAATGCCCTGACTGAACTAACGAATTTTACAGCCTATACAAATAGCCTGACAGGAACACTAGGCGGATTGTCCCAGTTAACGAACATGACCTATTTGCACGTAGGCGGCAATCAGTTAACAGGGAATTTGGAACCGCTGGCAAATTTGATCAATCTCACTCAGCTACATGTTAATAGCAACCAACTATCAGGAGATTTAACGAATAGCGCAGGTTCGCTGTCTGGTTTGACGTCCCTGCATACTATGCAGGTTGCTTCCAATTTTTTTACGGGGACGTTAGATCCCTTAGCGCCGTTAACAGGTTTAAGGTCCTTACATGTAGGTACGAATCAATTTTCAGGGAATCTATCTGCTTTGTCGTCGCTGGTTGATCTTGTAACTCTGTTTGTGTTCTCGAATCAACTAAGCGGTGATTTTTCCCATATCTCCAACATGGTGGATCTCACGGATTTTCGCGGATATACCAATCAGTTTACCGGTACATTAAATGGGCTGTCCGGGTTGTCGAGTTTGGCTTATTTACATGTGGGCGGCAATCAGCTTACCGGCAATTTGGATCCACTTGGAAATTTATCCAACTTAACCCATGCCTATGTAAATTCCAACAACCTTTCAGGTGACATAGCTAGCAGTGCAGCTGCTTTGTCTGGAATGACATCGATCAATGTATTGTACTTTTCTAGTAATGATTTCACCGGCTCTCTGGACGCGTTATCTTCATTAACGAGTATGAAGAACTTATATGCTTCCAACAATCAATTAACAGGAAACTTATCAGGTCTCTCCCCGCTGACGAATCTGACTGTGATTCATGTGTTGAATAATCAACTCACGGGTGATCTGTCCCATCTGTCTACTCTTTCTGATCTTGCAAATTTCCAAGCGTATACCAATCAGCTTTCTGGCACGCTAGCTGGTCTATCAGGACTGACTGAACTCGCGTACCTATATGTTAGTGGAAACCAATTGACCGGTAATGTGGAACCACTTGGGAACCTATCGAAGCTAACGCATGCATATGTTCATGCGAATTTGCTTTCAGGCGATCTGGCGAGCAGCGCTAATGCACTCGCTGGATTGACATCGCTAAAATTATTGCACCTGTCTTCAAATCAGTTCACGGGCAATTTAGATCCGCTTGCATCGATAACGAGTTTAGAAAGTCTCTATATCACAGGGAATCAACTTGTCGGCGATTTGTCGGGACTATCGCCCTTAACGAACCTTACTTTAATTCATGTTTTTAATAACCAGCTCTCCGGTGATTTATCGCACCTATCGACGCTATCTAATCTTGTTCAATTCCAGGGCTATACGAATCAATTTACTGGAACTCTTGCGGGATTGTCGGAATTGTCTGAGTTGTCTTACCTCTTTATTTCTGGCAATCAGTTAACTGGAAACTTAGAGCCACTAGGTAATCTTTCAAAATTGACACATGCGTATGTTCATGCAAACCAATTGTCTGGAGATTTAGCAAGTAGTGCCAATGCGTTATCCGGGATGACCGCGTTAAAACTTCTGTATATATCCACGAATCAATTTACGGGGAATTTAGATCCTCTAGCATCTCTCACTAATCTAGAGAGCCTTTACGCGAACGGTAATTCTATTTCGGGAGATTTCTCAGGTCTCTCGGGATTAACAAAGTTGAATTTGATTCATATTTACACCAATCAACTAACGGGAGATCTGTCGCATTTGTCTAACCTTGTAAACCTTACTCAGATACAGGCTTACACGAATCAATTGTCAGGTCCATTAGATGGGTTGTCGGCACTAACTGAACTGACGTTAATTAATCTTGGCGGAAATCAGATTACTGGAAGTCTAGCGCCGCTGGCAAATTTATCCAAACTTGTAAATTTATACATAGGCGTAAATCTGCTCTCTGGAGATATTTCTTATCTAGAAAATACTCCTAGTTTAATTCGCACACAAATTCAGGGTAATAATTTTACCTTTACGGATTTGGAGCCGTCGTTAACAGCGGCAGCCGCCAACTTAACATCACAATTTTTGTATGTTGGTCAAAATCTTGTGGATACGGAACGTAATCTCATTGCAGGTGGGGACACGATTTCTCTATCTGCCCAAATTCCAGTTAATCCGTCAGGCAATGATTCCTATCAATGGTACAAAAATGGGGTATTGATTCCTGGCGCTAGTGCCAGACAGTATGATATTTCCAACACTACTGAGGCTGATGACGGTACTTACACCTACGTGGTGGACAATACGTCCATTACAGAGTTTGACTTGACCTCAAGAAATATCACCGTACAAGTAGATAGCGACAACGACGGTCAACCAAATGCTACTGACACAGATGATGACAACGACGGCAGCCCTGATGTAGATGAGGCGCTTTTTGGTACTGACCCGCTGGATCCCAGCTCCAATCCTCATCAACGGGCGTTGGCAGAAATATTAGAAGACTCGGCTTCATCGAACGGTACTAACAATAGTAATGATACGGCTGTAACCGCTACGCAGTTAGCTCAAATCAATGGCCTTATCAATTTGAACCCCGGTAGTGAGTCGGCATACCAGGCAGCATTTGCTCAGGAAACCGGTTTCAGTAACCCGGTGACTGTAGAGGAGGTCCAAACCGTTATTGATGCTGTGAATGCACCGAACCACTTTGTTATTACTGTGAATGCGTCTATTGCTGATGCGAGTATCGTTGGTCGATACCGTATACCTTCAAACAGTACCAATTATCAAATTCAGTGGGAAGAGGTAGGTAATGAAGCCGGGAACAATAGTGGCGGCTATGTTCCTGTTGACACAGCTTATGACACGATAGACTTCGGTGCTCCGGGTACCTATCGAATTATGTTCGATCCTATTGGCGCATCAACCGGTACTAATGACTTTGATCATTTTAGCGTCGGTGATGGCGGGGACAAGAACAAACTCGTTGGAGTCAGTCAGTGGGGTACAACCCAATGGTCGTCTATGGCCAATGCTTTCTACGGTGCAGTCAATCTTGCAGACTTTACCGCATCTGATATTCCAAATTTCACATCGGTTACCAATATGGAGAGCATGTTTGCTAAAGCAGCACTTGCCAATCCTGCAACCAGTGGCTGGGATACTTCTTCAGTAACGACAACTTTCCAGATGTTTTGGGATGCTGTTGCGGCAGATCCAGATGTCAGCGGGTGGAATACGTCCTCTATTGTCAACATGCGATCGATGTTTTACGGGGCTAGCTCTGCCAATCCGGA
>CAZCKD010000153.1:0-8552 GCA_964498925.1 uncultured Granulosicoccaceae bacterium | reverse complement strand
TGCCGATTGTTCCTGCCGCCATTGTCTTTGATCTTATTAATGGCGGTGCATCAGATTGGAAAGAAAATCCCTATAAAGCGCTGGGAAAAGATGCTTTCCTGAATGCTCAGGATAATTTCGATCTTGGTAACGAGGGTGCTGGCACCGGTGCAACAACCGCAAATCTGAAAGGTGGTATGGGTTCGGCCTCTTTAGTTTTGCCGAGTGGGATCACAGTAGGCGCACTGGTTATCGCGAATCCTCATGGCAGTGTTGTGCAACCGGGCACACGAAACTTCTGGGCCGCGCCTTTTGAGATGAATGATGAGTTTGGTGGACTGGGCTTTGATATTCCGAAGAATCCCTACGCCATGCCTAAGAACGAAAAGTTGGAGGCGTTTGAAGCTTTGCAATCGGCTAATGGCAATAAATCTGCCGACGGCACTCGTGCAGGTAGCGATTCACAGTCTGAAAACACAACACCGCCAACAGGCATGAACACCACAATCGCGATCGTCGCGACTGATGCAGCAATGGATAAATCTCAGTTAAAGCGATTCGCAGTATCTGCACAGGACGGAATGGCTAGAGCCATCGTGCCTTCACACACACCGTTTGACGGTGATCTGGTTTTCTCAGTGTCTACCGGCGGTAAAAAATTACGAGACAATGTTGTGGATAGTATGCAGCTTGGTCATGCTGCAGCGGTTTGTCTGACCAGAGCCATAGCTAGAGGTGTTTATCACGCTAAGGTTGCTGACAAAGATACATTGCCGGTATGGAGTTCGTTAAGCGAAGGATAGTAGCCCCAACTTTACAAACAAACCTCGGTTAGATTGAACCTAAGCGTTTGCAACTATCTAAGCAGAACGTCGATTATAGTTTTGTATGTTTAATATCGGCCAGAGGCGGATGACGCCCTCACAAGTCCAGAGAGAATCACAAATTAAGGTTTCCACTAGCATGATCAAATTACTCGCTGCTAAAGCGCTACTCACCCTCTATCTTTTCTCCTCTTATGCCTCGGCTTGTGAATTGCTGAATGCTGCCGACTCAGACTTTCCTGAATCTGTTGCACTCAGTAACTCTGATACCGGCATTGCGACTGCTTGGTACGACGGAGGTACGGATCGCTATCGTCATGGGGTACTCGGCGATGACGTTGAGCCTTCAATTCTCAGAGTTACCTCAAACGCCGGTTGTTCTTATTCGGTAGAGCTAGAAGAATCTCACGTGTTTGAGGATATTGAAACCAGACTGGCGGATATTGATCAGCAGCCAGGCGATGAAGTTATCACTATTCGAAGCCATGAGAACTACGGCGCACAAGTTGCTGTTTATCAATTAGGTGACAATGGTTTAGAGCTATTTACCGAAACTCCGTATATCGGTACCTCCTATAGGTGGTTGGCACCTGTTGGAATCGCAGACTTCAACAACGATGGTGATATGGATATTGCATTCGTTGACAGGCCTCATCTGGCCAAGACTCTCAGAGTCTGGACATATCGGGATGGTGAGCTGCTACAGATTGCTAATCGTCGCGGTTACACCAACCATCGCATTGGTGAAGACTTTATTTCCGGCGGTATCAAAACATGCGAAGGTGAAACGATGATGATCACCGTCGACTCTAGCTGGCGTCGCATACTCGCATCAACACTCGACAATGATGACGAAATCACCTCGGTGGACATTGGACCTTTCGAAGGCCCCAAGAGTTTTGATAGCGCGTTAGAGTGCTAATGGCCTGATGTGTAGTAAGGCGGCGGTGCCTATTCCTACAATATAGCCGCCGCTACCTATTCCTATATTCTTTTTGGCGCGCGGAGTTGAAGCCGCGACCAGATTCATCGCCCTTGCAGAGCAGTTTGAACACACTCAATAAACTGCTCACTCTGCTCCCAATGCAATGCGTGCGCAGCGTTTTCGATGATGTGCATGTTGACCCAATCATTTTCAGCTTTAAATTGCTGAATCATGTCAGGCGTTGCCAGAATATCGTGCGACCCTGTCATAACGGTCACCGGACATTTGACCGCGGAAATATCAGGCGATTTTAAAAAGCTGTTTAGCCCGTTCACCTGTTGCGCAAACGATTCTGCGTTTTGTTTAAATTCGTACTGACTCGATGCATCGACCATGGTGTTGACCATGGTTTCATCGTTGAATAAGTCGGCGACAAAGAGAAACTGATACAGCAGTTTGAACCATTCGGCTTCGTTACTTTCAGAACGTAGAGTGCTTAAAGAGCTGAATAAGGCAATACGTGCAGGCGTCACATGTGGCAGTGCCGATGCAACAACCAGGTTTTGTACACGATCGGGTTGTCGGGCGGCGATAGCCCATCCGAGCATGCCTCCCATGGAATGCCCAACGATATTCACCTTATCTATTTTCATCGCATCAAGAAGTGTTAGAACATCAGCGATCATGAGTTCTCGAGTTGTCTCAATAGGGTTAGGCTGCGTCTGTCCCGTACAGCGGTTGTCCGGCAAAATTAATTCATACTGCGACTTCAAAGACATGACTACCGGTTGCCAGCTGGCGCTGTCACTAGCCATACCGGCAAGCAATAGGACAGGGCAGTCAGTTGTTGCGCTCTCAGGTGTCAGGTGCTGATAGTGAAGCAGCAGATCGTCTGTTTGATGAATAGGCATGGTCGGGATTTTACGGGCATCGATAGGTAGGCGTAGGCTATGATTAACGCTAGCACGAAATCAGAACAGGATTGGAGTTTCTTATGACGATTGCCCTTACCGACACCTTTGGCTCAGAGACCACGAGCCCTGCTGGGGCATTGTCAGGAATAAACGATTTCTGCGAAGGTTTTGTGGGGTATCAGGCTCGTTCGGTCAATGTCATGAAGGCTGCTGACGAGTACGAAGACAGCGCGTTGGCCAATATCTATGCCGGCATGCTCTGGATGTTTTTAGAGCGTCCAGAGGCGCCGGATCACTCGCGCCCTTACAGTGACCGCGCTGAACTTGTCGGCGGATTGAATCAACGGGAAACAGGTTTGCTGGCCTTGTTGAAGGCCTGGCAAAAATACGATTTTTCCAAAGTATTAAAAATAGGCGAATCGCTTTGTGCTGAAAACCGAAACGACCTGCCGCTGCTAAAGATTCTTCAATATCATTCCTTTAATGCAGGCAATGCCGAACTTATGCTTAAGCTGTCTTTGGCGGGCAAGAGTGCTAATGAACATTTAGCACCGGTTCATAGCATGATTGCCTTTGGTTACGAACAATCCCACGAAATCGACTTAGCCGAGCAGTCTGCTCACAAAGCTCTATCTATCGATTCCAATGAACCTTGGGCACATCATGCTCTTGCCCATGTGCATTTAAGCCGTGGCAGCACTCGCGAGGGATTGGACATTCTCAGCAGTAGCTCAGCCAGTTGGGAAGGTTTGAACTCTTTTATGTTCACGCATAATTGGTGGCATGTTGCTTTGTTTGAAATCGCCAATGGTGATGTCAATAAAGCGTTAACAATCTACGATGAGCGATGCTGGGGCGTGCAGCCTGAGTACAGTCAAGATCAAATCGGCGCGGTCTCTCTACTGGCACGATTGGAAATGGCAGGTGTCGATGTGGGCGCGCGTTGGGAAACGTTGCTGCCTTATCTGGAATCAAGATCAAACGATGTTATCCAGCCATTCTTATGCCTGCAGTATCTGTATGGCCTGGCAAAAGCCGGTTCTGCGCTTTCAGGCACGCTGTTAGATTTAATTCGGGATCAGGCGGTTAATCCGGTCGTTGCCCAGGATAAAGCGCTGTGGGTCGAGGTAGGTATTCCTGTTGCCGAGGCAGTCGTTGCACATGCGCAGGGTCATCATGAAAAAGCGGTTTCTGAATTATCCAGCGTTAGATCGGAAGTGTGGCGAATTGGGGGTAGTCACGCTCAACGGGACCTGTTCGAGCAAATCCTGCTGGATGCAAAGTTACGTGCAGGGCATTGGGAAGCAGCTCGTCGCACCTTAGAGCACAGAAAGCAGTGGGAACCTGAAAGTCCTTTGCTTCACGAAAGACTGAACAACGTCTACAAAAAGTTAGACGTGTAACACCGAGTTGGGATGGGTAAGGAGGTTGGTGTCGCTTCTAAGGGGCTACTGGCGTAGCGGTCGTTGAACCCTAATGGGGTAGAACCTTATACCTGACACATCCAGTGAAGGTGCTCCAGGGAAGCCGCGGCTTGCTGCTAATGAATACCATCGTGCAGCGTCGCTCAGCGCATCGTTTGCAGCCGCTGGTGCAAAAGAAAGTAACGTCGCCTCGTGGGCATAGTCAGCTCCCAATACAACCTGAGCTGCTCGTTCGCCGTCTTCTGCCTTCTCGATGAGATCTTCTCTATCGAGCTGCTCCAACTCCTCTTGCTCTTCAGCAACCTCGGTGCGTAGCTGATCTATCACCGCTTCGGGGTTACTTGCGCGCTCTGAAGATTGATCCACTAACGTCACAGCACCCGGTTTACCGGGTTTGGTGTCTGAATTAGGCAGGGGTTGATCTAGTGGACCGGGATCTGATGCCAGTAATGGCTGACAGACGAAACCAAATGCACTGAGCGCAATGACAGACGCAAATTTGGAGAAACCGGATAAAGGCATGAATACAGCGTATTGATTTATTGAACCTTTATTATCGCTCAGCTTTTGCCCTTGAGAGATCACAAAGTCGCAATGTGGGTCATATATACGAGCAATATATCGATCTTGTCACGAAAATTGCAAATTAGGTTTATCTGGTAACCCCTGATGCGGGGCACTAAATAACCTAAAGGTCTATTCGGATGGTGTACAAATTCCTAGTTTGGGGTGGCAATATTTTTCTGGCAAGTCTGCTGGTGCTACTCGTATCGATGCAAAACGTCGAAGCGCAGGACGCTACGACAGCCATTGGCGATGGTTCTGGACAGATAACGGTGCCTTTATCGGGCACAGGCACCATGACCAGCAACGACTTCCTGACCATCACTCCGGCCAAGCTTGAGCTGGGGCTGGTTGAGATCGGCAAGACGGCATCCGGCAGCTTCACTATTCAGAACACGGCGGGAAGCGGTGGACCGGCTGTTGCCATCCAGAACGCTGAATTGTTCGGTAAAAGCGCTCACGAGATATCAACGAATTTCAACGGCTTTGTCTCACTCGGCGCGGGTGAAACTCAAACGGTCAACGTAACGTTTACGCCGCTCACACCAGGCGACAAAGCAGCTGGTTTGCGATTAACGATTGATGGGGCAACGAATCCTTATGTTGTGCTATTCACTGGAGATGCACGCTATCCATTGACGTCTCAATTAAGTACATCGACTGAAGAAATTGCGTTTGGCCAGAATCAGGTTAACACCAATGCATTCACTAACTTTACGTTGAAAAATGAAGGTGAGCAGGGTGCTCCCAGCATTAACGTATCGGCCATTCAAAAGTCAGGCACTAATCAAAACGCATTCAATCTTGATTTTGCACCGAAGACGTTGTTGCCGGGCGAGCAGATGAATGTTCAAGTTCAGTTACTCACCGGAACTACCGGACCAAAAACAGCCGAGCTGGAAGTTTTCCACGATGGAAATAATGGCTCTTTGGAAATTGCGTTACAGGGCGATGTTGTCACTCCGAATTCAGTACCCGTAAATTTCGGAACTAGCTTGATGAATTCTGCGCAGGAAGTGACTCGCGCTACATCAATTCAGTTTGGTCCGGATAATCGTTTGTATGTCTCTGAGATGGATGGTCTTATCCATGTCTTTAATGTCACTCGTGCTGGAAAGAATAACTACAACGGTACGCTTTTCGAAACGATCGACCTTATTAAGAATGTACAGAATCACAACGATGATGGAACCTTGGATTTTGCCAACAAGCGTCTTCTAACAGGCATTCATGTCACAGGTAGTGCGGCACAGCCGGTTATTTATGCAGCTTCAAGTGATCCGAGACAAGCCGCTGGCCCGTCGGGTAATGATTCAGGACTTGATACAAACTCAGGCATCTTGCACCGATTAACTAGAAACGGTGGCAACTGGAACAAATTGGATCTTGTGAGGGGTTTACCTCGCTCCGAAGAAAACCATGTGTCGAATGGTTTGGTCTTGGTACAGAATAAAATTTATTTGAATGTGGGCGGCCATACGAATATGGGTGTGCCTTCTAACAACTTCGCAGAGCTTCCGGAGTATGCGTTGTCTGCAGCCACACTGGTGATTGACTTGGGAATGATTGGTAACTCGACCTATGATTTACCGACGCTGAATGGACCTAACGATTCAAGTGATCCTTTCGGTGGTCATGATGGACTTAACCAAGCGATTCTTGAACAGAACGGCCCAGTGAAAATTTTCGCATCAGGGCTACGCAATGCTTACGATATTATTTATACAGAAGCTGGAAGGTTCTACGTCTGGGACAACGGACCCAACACAGGTTGGGGTGGTACACCCAATAACAACTGCGCTAACAACATCGACAACGGTGGTAAAAAATATTGGGATGGATTACACCTGATTAGCCAAGGGTACTACGGCGGTCACCCGAATCCTACTCGAGGTAATAAGGGCAATACATTCGGTGGTCAGTCACCTATTCAGGGTGCGGCGAATCCAGAGGAATGTAACTACGAAATTCCTAACCAAGGTGATGGTTCGCTTACCACTAACAATGAATCAACAAACGGACTCGTGGAATACACTGCGTCGAATTTCGCAGGCTCTATGAAAGGTAATTTGTTAGCAGCCGCCCACGGCAACAAACTCTATCGCGTAGGTCTTAACGCAAACGGTAATCAAGTGACATCAAAAACCGTATTGATGGAAGGCTTTGGCACAGTGCCGTTAGACGTAACTGCTCAGGGTGATAACGATATTTTCCCAGGCACTGTCTGGATTGCCGACAACCAACTGAAATCCATCGTGGTACTGGAACCAAGCGACTATTAATCGCTTGGTTACTGTTTCGTGAATGGGCGTCAACGCTAAGTCAGCCATTAAGTAACGGTATTTATCGTATTTGCGTGTCTTGATCGTTGTTTTTCGTTTTAGCGAGGTCGGCTCCCTGCCGTTACTCGATAGGGGGATCATTTAGGCGTCATGCCTACCTCGAGTGTCTTTTAAAGCCTGCTGTGTCCTACCGACACTGTGAGCGAATTGCATAGCTTTGGATTTTATGAGAACTGTGACAGCTACAACTCGAACATGCCTGGTTCTATTGGCAACACTGACTCTTGTGGCCTGTGGCGGCGGCGGTGGTGATGGCGGTGACAGCGGTGGCGGCTCGGTATCGTTGAAGCCTGTCGTTGAGCCTCGAGGCTTGCTGCCAAACATCGCTAGATCTGATGCGGCATTTGAAGGCTTGCATCATGCGGGTAGTGATAACTGCGCCTCATGTCATAGTGATCCATCCATGACTATTAATACGCCTATTCCAGGTGTAACCCGAAATGTATCGATCAGTACGGCCTGGGAGACCAGTGTTATGGCAAACGCTACGCGCGACCCATACTGGCATGCGGTTGTTGCATCAGAGTTACATAATTTCCCTATGTTGGAAGAGGCCATCAATGACGAATGTACCGTTTGTCATGCACCCATGGCTAACGATATGGCGAAAAAAGAAGGTTTGCCATTACAAGTGTTTAGTTCAGGTTCTATTGAACAAGGCGATTTTGTAGAAGGTATTTATTCCATGAATGAAGAAGACGAACTCTTCAATCATGCGATGGACGGTGTCAGCTGCTCCCTCTGCCATCAGATGGAAGATGTGAACTTCGGAAATGATGAAAGCATGACAGGTGGATACACCATTCTGGGTTCCCCGACAGGTGATCCTGCCGATCGTCCAGCCTATGGTCAGTACACTGATCCGGATGTTGGTTATATGCGTCAGCAATCCGGCTTTTTACCGCAGCACGGACCGCACTTGAGTACGTCCGAAAGTTGCGCCACCTGCCACAATCTCAATATCGAGCCGGTTAACGCAGAAGGTGAGCACCTGGAAGGTGTTGGGCATTTTGCAGAGCAGGCCATTTATACCGAATGGTTGAAGAGTGATTATTCGATTGGCGGTTCGAAGGAAGCGTCTTGTCAGGATTGTCATATGCCTGTGGTTGATGAGCCTGTGTATCTGGGGCAGGGTGCTCCTGAAAAACGCGATAACTTTTCTGAGCATGTTTTCCTGGGCGCCAATACGGTCATGCAGGACATGTTTAATAATTACAGTGAAGAATTAGGTATTAAGCCCGGCTTGGATTTCGAAGGCGCTATTGAGCGCAATCGTGAGTTCCTGAATAGCGCCGCAGAACTGACGCTATCAGACGGTGAAGTTAACGATGGTACTTTGTCATTCGATGTGAACATCGAAAACCGCACGGGTCATAAATTACCGGGTGGTTACCACTCAAGACGTGTGTATTTACATGTACAGGTGCTGGATACAGACGGCCAGCTGGTATTCGAGAGCGGCAAAATTAATGAAGACGGCAGTATTGTCGGTGTGTCAGAAGACACCAGCCCGTCATCCTGGGAGCAACATTACGACGTCATCACCTCGCCAACTCAGGTGCAGGTGTATCAGTCCATCG
>CAZCKD010000152.1:0-8697 GCA_964498925.1 uncultured Granulosicoccaceae bacterium | reverse complement strand
GTAAATTTGAACTTCTGCAATTCTTTGACAAACCCCGGCATGTCGCGAGGATTGGTAATCAGCAAGTTCATCGCGCCCATCTTCATGTAAGTCAGGCCGTTGGCCGTCAACGCAAAGATATGATAGAGGGGCAGGGCTGTGACGATAATTTCTTCGCCTTCTTTCTGATCTGTGCTGTTAACCCAAGCATGGGCTTGCTGAATGTTTGCAACCATATTTCTATGCGACAACATGGCGCCTTTAGCAACACCTGTCGTACCGCCTGTGTACTGAAGGAAGGCGAGATCTTTCTGGGTAAGTTCCACTTCTTTAAAAGGTAGAGAAGCGCCTTTGGCCAGAACGTCTTTCAGGTTGTGAGAGCCGGGTAAGGAGAATGGCGGAATCATCTTTTTAACGTACTTGATGACAAAGTTGACCAGCATGGACTTGGGGAAGCTCAGCATGTCGCCAAAGCGGGTTGTGATAACCGTTTCCACTTCTGTTTCTGCGATAACGTCAGCCAGGGTGTGAGCGAAAGCTTCTACAACCACGATAGCCTTCGCGCCGGAATCCTTAAGCTGGTGCTCTAATTCACGATCTGTATACAGAGGATTGGTATTAACAACGACCAAGCCTGCCCGCATTGCTCCGAAGACCGCAATGGGATATTGCAGCAGGTTAGGCATCATGACGGCGATGCGGTCACCTTTTTTCAGATTCGTTTCGTTTTGGATCCAGGCTGCGAATTGTTGGGTTTTAGCCTCCAATTCGCCAAACGAGATGGTCGTGCCCATATTGTGAAAGGCAGGACGGTCGGCGAACCGGGAAGTCGCCTCCATAAAAATTTCGACTACAGAACCGTACGCATCGACATCTACCTCTTCAGCTACTGATTCTGGATAGGATTTTAACCAGGGTTTGTCCATGCGAATTCCTCTAATAGTGTGGTGTTATGCCGCTGCGCAGCATTTCTTGTATTTTTTGCCGCTTCCGCAAGAACACGGCTCATTCCTACCTTGCTTTGGGGCCTCTCGACGAAATTGGTTCACATCGGGTACTTCGGCATCACGAAAATACCATTGTCCGTGATATTTTTCGAACACTCCGCGTTCGTGGTGAGTGTGGCGGCGGCGTGCTCCGTCACGATAACGGGCCATGAATTCAATTCGGGCTGAAGTGTCGTCCGGTTCGCCACCATCGACGTTCAGGATCTCCAGGCCTAACCATTGAGACTCTTTTGCCCAGCGTGCCGTTGCCGTTTCGTCTATGTCGGTGCGTGTAGACGGGTGATGAGTTGTCATAATGAAATCGATCGCACCGATGGTGTGAGCGGTGTATCTGGCACGGATTAATGCTTCGGCGCGCTCGGCTTTGACGTCACCATTAATTATGGGCTGACAGCAAGTTGACAGTGAAGAGCCTGAGCCACAGGGACAATCGGTCATACGGTTTCCTGATGAATTAATCGAATTGATAGGCGAGTTTACCGTAAACCTCGGTAAATCTAATTGACGTAGATGCGATTACCTTCGGCGTCTCGTGTGTAAGGGAAGTAAATGTTCTGCACCACGTGTCCGTTCATGGTGATCATGGCCTTGTCTCGATACTCTCCCTGATCCGTAAACTCAAATTCGTAAACTCGGGAAAAGCAACTGGATCCGGATTTGCTCCGGGCGGGTCTCATTTTGATTAGGGCCACTGTTTGATCAAGGAACTGAAGCTGCCTTTGACGACAGGCAATTCGTGAGTGAGAGATCGCCAATTCGCGCGCACGCGAGCTAGTCCACCAAAGCGTGGCCAACGCAATGGGTATGGCGAATATCAGTAAATCGAGAAAAGCATTTCCAGACATGGGGTGATGTTCATATACTGAAACAGCGAGGTCTACTTATAATAGGGGTATTTAGTGAAAGGAAATTTCGACTGTGAGTGATATTGATGCTCTAAATGAGCAAACTCAGACAGAATTAGAGGCTGCAGCCTTCCGAACGCTGGTGGCTCACCTGCAAAAGCGCACTGATGTGCAAAACATAGATTTGATGAATTTGGCAGGTTTTTGTCGAAATTGTCTGTCTAAATATTATGTGGCAGCTGCGGCAGAACGCGACATCGAGATAACTTACGAGGATTCACGTGAGCATATCTATGGCATGGCTTACAGCGAATGGAAAAGCCAACATCAGAAAGAAGCCACGCCTGAGCAGGCCGCGCAGTACAAGGCCACCCACGGGTAGTCAGTAAGTGGCGGCCTCTGATAAATCAGATTCCCAATCGGCTGAGGCGGTCCTACTTGCCGATTATTTTCTCGCCGCGTCCCCTGAGAGTCTGTACTTAATCAATAGTGACCCTGACGATATCTACTGGCCTGAATCCAGATTAGCCGATACGCAAATACTCTCTGTTTCTTCTCTAGGAGAGGCGGAAAGTAGTCTCGCGCAACAAAATTTAGGCGCATCTGCCACGTCAGACCAATTAATGGCTGTTTTCCATATCAGTGATGGAGAGACTATTGAGCAACAGTTGGGTCGTGCCGTGCGCGCCTTCCCCCATCGTCTCGTCGTATACACCGAGGTCGAGCAACTAAGCGACACGCTTTTTTACGCTTTCGGCTTTCGAAAATTGAATGTCGAGGGTAAAACAGAGCCGTCTAGGCGGTATCGTTGGTATGAATACCGTTTAAGTCACTACAAAGAACGGCCAAATTGGCTGAATGCGCGGTTTTGGGCGAATCCAGAGCGATTTGAACTTGACGACGATGCAGACATCTACTTTGATTCCGATGAGGAAGAATAGCTGAGGCTTGTTCGCTGACAATTCGGCTTATTGTTAAAAAAAAGCTATAAGACTCCGTGTTGGAGTCGAATTCGCAACTGTCACTATTTCAGGAGAGATCATTGAGTACCATCGAGATTACCGAACTGCTGGGAGACGGCATCGGACCAGAACTGGCCGAGTCGGTTCATGCAGTTGCGGAATCGCTGCCTGTCGATTTTAACTTCCACCCCGTCGACTGGTCACTTGAGAATCGAGAAAAACGTGGCGACGATGTCATCGATGAGGCAGAAGCCTCGATGCGAAAAACTAAGCTCGCTGTCAAATACCCGACTATTACCAACAAACGTAGCCCGAACGCTCTTATAAGAAGGCGTTGTAACTTCAGTGTTATCTATCGACCGGCTATTTCGATCAAAGGTATACACAGTAATTTTAAGGAAGACGTCAATTTGCACATCGTCCGTATTGCTACGGGCGGCACTTACGATGATCCCGGTCAGTTAATTGGTAATGACGCCGCTGTTTCTTTGAGAATGGTTGAGCGTAAGCCGTGTGAACAAGCTGCTAAATTTGCATTTCGACTAGCACGTAGAAAAGGTGCTCGTTATAGCGACGGTCATTATTCGATGACCAGCTCCTCTAAGCACACCATCCAACGCGTGACCGATGGTTTATTCGAATCAGTGGTTGCAGATGTGCATAAGGACTTTTCGGATGTGGAACATAACGTCGAACTTTTTGACGCTTTGCTCGCCAAAATAATTATTGACCCGTCGGCTTACGAAGTTGTGCTTGTGCTGAATGAGTATGGTGATTTTCTGTCAGATATGGCGTCCGGGCTGGTCGGTAGTCTCGGTACCGGGGCCAGTGGAAACTTCTCATTTGATAAAAACAATGACGTTGATATCGCCATGTTTGACCCCGCAGGCGGCACTGCGCCGGACATCGCTGGTAAAAACCTTGCTAATCCTGCGGCTGTACTTCTTGCATTTGGAATGTTGCTGGACCATGTCGATCGCTACGATTTGGGCCACGCCTTACGGTTAAGTCTCCTCGGTTGTATAGAAAATGGGGACAGCACCCGTGATTTAGGCGGTAAACTTAACACCGATGAGTTTACCCAGTTAGTTATAGACAGAATACCGGCTCATTTGTAACCGGGCTTTGCCCACAATCTGCGGATCCTTAAAAACATGAGTGCTACGCCCAAATCAGTTGACGAAAAACTCGGCATGCAGCAGCAGAGGGAGACGTCGATGCTCGGCGGTGCAAACTCTGCTTGGTTGGAGAGTCAGTACGAACAGTATTTGCGAGATCCGAACGCAGTAGAAGAGCAGTGGCGGGATTTTTTCGCTAGCCTGCCCATGATTGATGAGAATGCACGTGATGTTGCGCACTCGGAAATTCGTGAGCAATTTCGTCAGCTGGCCAAGAGCCCCATGGCGCGTACGAGTCCAGCGGCGGCTGCCGGAGGCGGTTCCAGTTCTGTCGAGCTTAAGCAGATTTATGTCACCCAACTGATTAACGCCTATCGTGTGCGTGGGCATCAGCTGGCCAAGACCGACCCGTTAGGTGTTGAATCCACGGCTAAAGTACGCGAGCTTCGTCTGCGGGAGAATGGTCTTTCCGATGCAGATCTGGATACTGTCTTTCCGACGCCTTCGTTAGAAGGTATCGATCGAGCACCTTTAAAAGACATCATTTCTCACCTCGAAAAATGCTACTGCGGCGCAATCGGTTATGAGTTCATGTATATCGATTACACCCCGCAGAAAGATTGGCTTCAGCAGCGCATCGAAAGTGTTGCTTCGTCTCCCGTGCTGAATCCGGATACAAAGAAATGGATTTTGCAACGGGTAACTGCTGCTGAGAGCATGGAACGTCATCTCGGTTCGCGATACGTAGGACAGAAACGCTTCTCACTTGAAGGTGGTGAGAGTCTCATCGTCATCATGAGCGAGCTTGTCAGGCGCGCGGGTTCAACCGGTGTCAAAGACATGGTCATCGGCATGGCACACCGTGGCCGTCTAAATGTCTTAGTCAATATTCTGGGTAAGAATCCGGCTGAATTGTTTCAGGAGTTTGAAGGCAAACATAACGAATCGTTGTCTTCCGGTGACGTCAAATACCATCAAGGTTTTAGTTCAGACATCACAACGCAGCATGGGAATATGCATTTGTCGCTTGCGTTTAACCCGTCTCACCTAGAAATCGTCTCGCCGGTAGTAGAGGGTTCTGTCCGATCTCGTCAAGATCGCTACGGTGATAAAGATGGTGACAAGGTTATTCCTATAGCCATTCACGGCGATGCTGCCTTTGCGGGTCAAGGTGTCGTCATGGAGACGTTCAACATGGCCGATTCCCGAGGTTTTTCAACCAAAGGCACTGTTCATATCATCGTCAATAACCAGATTGGATTTACGACGAGTAACGTTGCCGACGCACGCTCAACGCTCTATGCGAGTGATGTGGCAAAAATGATCAGTGCGCCTATCTTTCACGTTAATGGCGATGATCCGGAAGCGGTTTATTTCGTGACACAACTCGCCCTTGATTTTCGTATGGCTTTTAATAAAGACGTCGTCATTGATATGGTCTGCTACCGCCGGCATGGTCATAACGAGACCGATGAGCCTTCGGTTACTCAGCCGATTATGTATCAGTCAATTAAGAGCCTGGCGACAACCCGTAAGTTGTATGCTGACAAACTGGCTGAAGAGGGCGTGCAGTCCAGCTCCGATTCAGATCGCATGGTTGAAGATTATCGTCAGTCGCTTGATGATGGCGTCAACGTAGCGCCGGATGTTATCGAAGGCCAGGACGAAGCACCGGAGTTGTTTGTTGACTGGGCAAAGTTCAGTTCTACCGACTGGCGTGTTCCGTATGATTCGAAAGTCCCACTAGAGACTATTCAGAGTCTGGCCAACCAGATGGGCACGTTGCCCGACGGATTGGTATTGCACTCCCGTGTTAAGAAAATTGTAGAGGACCGCCGCAAGATGTCAGCGGGTGCTTTGCCATTGGATTGGGGCTATGGCGAGACGATGGCCTACGCCACTTTGTTAGATCAAGGCTACTCAGTCCGACTTTCCGGTCAGGACTGTGGTCGAGGTACGTTCGCTCACAGACATTCGGTACTACACAATCAGTCCCAAGAAGGCTCGCACATCCCGTTGAGAGAGCTGACCGATAAAGCTAATTTTCTGGTTATTGATTCGGTGCTTTCTGAAGAAGCTGTTCTCGGTTTCGAATACGGTTATGCCACTGCAGATCCAAACACACTGGTTATCTGGGAAGCTCAATTTGGAGACTTCGCCAACGGTGCTCAAGTTCTGATCGATCAGTTCATCTCGTCCGGCGAGACTAAATGGGGTCGATTGTGTGGTCTTGTTATGTTGCTGCCACACGGCTATGAAGGCCAGGGACCAGAGCACAGCTCGGCTCGACTGGAGCGATTTCTCCAATTATGTGCTGAGGACAACATGCAAGTGCTGGTACCGAGCACGCCTGCGCAGGCTTACCACATGTTGCGCCGGCAAATGATTCGTCCAATGAGGCGACCCATGATTGTCATGTCACCCAAGAGTCTTCTGAGACACAAGCTTGCTGTCTCAACTCTGGAAGATCTTGCAGACGGTACATTTCAGCCGGTATTGCCCGAGATCGACGCGTTGGATCCTGCTGGCGTGGACCGGCTCGTATTCTGTAGTGGCAAGGTTTATTACGACTTATTGGAAAGACGCCGTAAGGAAGAGATGACGAACGTTGCATTGGTCAGACTCGAGCAACTCTATCCTTTCCCTTACGACGAAATGACAGAAGCGGTAAAACAGTATCCCAACGCGAAGACCATCGTCTGGTGTCAGGAAGAGCCGCGTAATCAGGGCGCATGGCGTTCTAACCGTCACAGAATCGAGCGAGTGTTGCCCGATGCTGTGAAAGGCGTAGAATTCGCTGGACGGTCTCCTTCTGCATCTCCGGCGAGCGGCTATATGAGCCAGCATCTCATCGAGCAGAAACGGCTTGTTGAAGAGTGTCTGGGATTGATCCCCAATAGCCAGACTTCCTAACCTACAATTTAACCCACCGACCCGTATTCAAATAAAGGCCAGCTTCATGACATCCGAGATCAAAGTGCCGACTCTGCCCGAATCAGTTGCTGATGCACTGATTGTTAATTGGCACAAACAAGAAGGCGATCCCGTTCAGCGTGATGAGGTCCTTGTCGATATCGAAACCGATAAAGTGGTCATGGAAGTGCCGGCAGCCGAAGACGGCGTTATGGGAAAAATCATCGAAGCTGAAGGTACTACGGTTGTTGCCCACCAGGTGATCGGTTCTATCGAGGCTGGAAGCGGTGCGAGTACGGCGGCAGCAAGTGCAGCGCCTGCGGCCGCAGCTGCAGAGAGTGCTCCGGCTGGTGGCGCGGATGCGGCAGTATCGGACATCAAGGTGCCTACCTTGCCGGAATCTATTGCTGACGCTCTGGTTGTTAATTGGCATAAAAAAGAAGGCGATGCGGTTCAACGGGATGAAATTCTTGTTGATATCGAGACAGACAAAGTGGTTATGGAAGTCCCTGCGGCCGATGATGGTGTCATGGGCAAAATCATCGAAGCTGAAGGCACAACAGTAACTGCGCATCAGGTGATCGGTTCTATCCTGGTCGGCGGTGCGGCATCCGCTGGTGCCGCAGCAGCGCCTGCTGCAGCTGTGGCTGCCACGGCGGAATCCAGTGGTTCGGATAATCCGGGCCAGACAAGTCCTTCCGTTCGGAAGCTGCTTGATGCTCACGGCCTGACTGCGGCTGACGTGAAAGGCTCAGGGAAAAACGGTCGTATCTCTAAAGAAGATGTAGAGAAGCACGTGGCAAGCGCATCGAGCGCTGCGCCAGCTAAGGCTGCAACGCCTGCACCAACTGCTGCTCCGGCTGCTGCCGCTGCGCCACTTCCTATGCCTGAAGGTGAGCGTGTAGAAAAGCGTGTGCCCATGAGCCGCCTGCGTGCAAGGATTGCAGAGCGTCTTCTGTCGGCGAGCCAGAACACGGCCATGCTGACAACGTTCAATGAAATTGACATGAGTCAGTTTATTGCGCTTCGAGGTCAGTACAAAGATCGCTTTGAAAAATCACACGGTGTAAAGCTGGGCTTCATGTCCATTTTTGTAAAAGCTGCAACAGAAGCGCTGAAGCGCTATCCGGACATAAACGCATCCATTGATGGTGATGATGTTGTTTATCACGGCTACTGTGACATCGGTGTTGCAGTGTCTTCAGACCGCGGTCTGGTGGTTCCAGTGCTTCGAAACACCGAACACATGTCCATGGCAGATGTTGAGAAAACAATTGGCCAGTATGCTGAGAAAGCACGCGATGGCAAGTTGACCTTGGATGAAATGACGGGTGGTACGTTTACCGTATCTAACGGCGGTGTTTTTGGCTCCTTGTTATCCACGCCAATCCTCAATCCTCCTCAAAGTGCCATTCTGGGAATGCACGCGACGCAGGATCGTCCAATTGCAGTTAACGGTGAAGTGGTTATTCGACCAATGATGTATATAGCCCTGAGCTATGACCACCGAATTGTTGATGGAAAGGGCGCCGTTGGTTTTCTGAAAACCATTAAAGAATTGGTTGAAGATCCTTCAAGAATCGTTTTCGATATCTAATGTCGTTTTAATACGCTGCAACTTCCGAGTACGTTGGAAGTTGCGGTGACTCCTCCCTTGGAGTCGAGCTTTAGGCTCACAGCCCTTGTTCTCACTTTTAGTGTTAGTGCTACGTCGGCCTAAAAGATTGTGGCTTCCCATCTTTAGACGCATTGTGCGTCCACATAAATCGCAGCATCTGGTTTCTGCGTTTCTGCGTTTCTGCGTTTCTGCGTTTCTGCGTTTCTGCGTTTCTGCGTCTTGTTTTTGGGTTCTTTCGGAAACAAGCGCTACCTC
>CAZCKD010000151.1:0-8744 GCA_964498925.1 uncultured Granulosicoccaceae bacterium | reverse complement strand
GACGGATCAGGTGGCTCAGTAACTATTGGTTATGACTTTACAAATCGCATCAGTTTTGAAGGTCATTATGCAAGCCTGGGTGAAGCCGTTTTAGAACCTGCGGGAACAGTGGGTTACACGGTTGCCGGTTTAAGTGCGCTTTTCTATGGCTTCAACGACGAACGAGATCGTGCAAGGCGCACGGGTATCTCTGCATTCGGTAAGTTGGGTGTAGGTGCGATGGAAAACGATGTCACCGTTGTGCCTTTTCGACGGGTTAACGATTTTCATATGCTGGCAGGTCTTGGTTTGGAATATGGAATGGAGAATGGTTTTGCCGTACGCGGTGAATTCACAGCTCACGATACAGACGCCAAATATGCCCAGCTAGGCATCATTTACCGATTCGGTGGTCAGCAAGGGGATTATTTTCCACCTGATCCAGTGCCTCAAGAACCTATTCCAAGCGTGGCTACGGTTGATGTTGACCCATTCCCGCAAGGACCAGAGGACAATGATGCCGACGGTGTACCTGATTTGCTGGATAGCTGTCCCACAACACGTCGTGGAACGCCTGTTGACTCTGACGGTTGTGCGCTCTTTGACGGTGTCATCGAAGGCATCAACTTCCACACAAATTCAGATCAACTCACGGAAGCTTCGGTTGAAATTCTTCAAGGCGTTGCGCAAACACTCAGAGAGTACCCTGACGTGAGAGTTACTGTCGAAGCGCATACCGATAATATGGGTAACGCGTCTGACAACCTGTTGTTGTCCAAGCGACGAGCAATCTCTGTTGCGCGATTCCTGGTTGATCAGGGCATTTCAGGTTCACGTCTGAAGCCTCAGGCATACGGTGAGTCTAAGCCGCGTACCAGCAATGCAACATCGCAGGGCCGTGCCGCTAACCGACGCGTAGAGTTCTCAGTGCTCTAGGCGAATAGAGTGGGTGTCGGAGCGGGTTGTTTCCGACGCTTAACGAAGAAACGGAAAAAGGCGATTTTTTAATCGCCTTTTTTTATGGGCAAAATTTGACCTTCTCTCGACTTTTAGAGAGGAATCGGTCTCGTACAAACGCGCAATTGTTAACGGTTATTTAACACTTAAACGCGGTTTGGCGGCCATTTTCCGCGAGCTATCCAGCAAATTGCTGTTTGAATAGAAATTACCAAAAATAATTTCTGCAACCGGTTTCCAACTGGGCTACAAGTTCTCGATAGGGGGTGTTATTGCTCAAATATGCCTTTAGCAACAGCAACATACGCGATTGTCGAGGGTTACTTGGGTATGTAGTCAAACTACAAAAACAGGGTAATATGTCTGCAAGTTACTGTTTTAATAGTATTTTTTATTTTGTAGTCCATACTTTTTATTCTCGGTCTCGAGTATAGTTTGTCGCCTTCGGGCCGATAAGGCATTGAGTGTCTGGCGGTGCTGTAAAGCTGACCTCGTTCAATTGCAAAAAATACCTACCGGAATAACAGATGAATCAACTAGCTCATAAACTAGAACCTACTCTTGATTTAGCACCGTACGGAATCCCGTCAACTGCAGAGGTCATCTATAACCCGTCCTATGATCTGCTGTTCGCTGAAGAGCTTCGCGATGATCTGCAGGATCTGGAAAAGGGTGTGCTCACTAGTAGCGGTGCAGTCGCCGTTGATACAGGGGCATTCACAGGCCGCAGCCCAAAAGATAAGTACATCGTTGAAGATGCCTTAACCAAAGACGTATTGTGGTGGGCAGACCAAGGCGCTAACGACAATACGCCTATCTCGGAATCTATCTGGGCAGATCTTAAAACACTCGTCACGAGCCACCTAACTGGCAAACGTCTTTTTGTTGTTGATGCTTACTGCGGCGCCAACGAGAACTCACGACTAGCCGTCCGGTTTGTTACTGAAGTTGCATGGCAGGCGCATTTCGTAACCAACATGTTCATCCGTCCAACGGCCGATGAGCTTGCTTCATTTGAACCTGACTTTGTTGTTATGAATGGTGCGTCCGTTGTTAACGACAAATGGGAAGAGCAGGGCCTGAACTCAGAGAATTTTGTCGCGTTCAATTACTCCGAAAAAATGCAATTGATCGGTGGTACTTGGTACGGCGGTGAAATGAAGAAGGGCTTGTTCTCCTACATGAACTTCATTCTTCCACTTAATGGTATTGCATCAATGCATTGCTCAGCCAATGTGGGCGAGCAGGGCGATACGGCTGTATTCTTTGGTTTGTCCGGAACGGGCAAAACGACTTTATCTACAGACCCTAAGCGTCGACTCATTGGTGATGATGAGCATGGTTGGGATGATGACGGCGTCTTTAACTACGAAGGTGGTTGTTACGCAAAAACTATTCGACTCAGTGCAGAAGCAGAGCCGGATATTTATGGGGCAATTCGTCGCAATGCTTTGTTGGAAAACGTTGTCGTAGACGATAATGGTGTTGTTGATTTCGACGACAGCAGCAAGACGGAAAACGCTCGAGTTTCATACCCCATCGATCATATCGACAATATTGTTAAGCCGATCTCCAGAGCTGGCCATGCTAGCAAGGTTATCTTCTTAACAGCGGATGCGTTTGGTGTACTACCGGCAGTTTCCTTGTTAACGCCTGAGCAAACCCGTTACCACTTCCTGTCTGGCTTCACAGCGAAACTCGCTGGCACAGAGCTGGGTGTAACGAGTCCTCAGCCAACATTTTCTGCTTGCTTTGGTAAAGCCTTTTTAAGTCTGCACCCAACGAAGTACGCAGACGAGCTGGGCAAGCGCATGGAAGCTTCTGGTGCTAAGGCATACCTGGTAAACACAGGTTGGAATGGCACTGGTAAGCGCATCTCAATCAAGGCGACACGTGCCATCATCGATGCCATTCTGAACGGCTCGCTGGATGATACTGAAACAACCGTTATTCCTACGTTTAACCTGAATGTGCCGACAGCATTAGAAGGTGTGGATAATGAGTTGCTTGATCCGCGTTTAACCTACGACAGCGCCGATGAGTGGCAGTCGAAGGCAAATGATCTGGCTGCGTTGTTTGTTGATAATTTCGCGCAGTACACAGATACAGATAGCGGACTTTCGCTGGTCAATGCAGGGCCGCAGCTCTAACAGTTGAGCTAACCTTTTATGCGCTGTTAGATCGGTGGGTTGGGGCTGAGGCTTCAATCCCCGGTCTAATCAGCGTATTTATCACCTAAAACCTTTGGGTTTAAGACAGGCGTGATAAACCGATGCGGCGTTGGTGCCGCAGCTAGGCCCGGGCGATGGGCAATCCTTTGAGTGGTATTAAGTGCCTAATTTGCTTCTTTGTTGTATCGAGGGGCTTTTAGGCGCTCGTTTTCGTGGTCCGACCTCTCTCATGGTCCGACCTCCGTCGTGGTCCGACCCTGTTCATGGTCCGACCCCTTAGGCGGGAGCTACCGGTTTCGGCTGGCTTTGCTGTAAAGATCCCTTAGGCTGGCGTCTAGTCTTAGTTTGTCCTGAGAATCCGGTGAAACCTCTCTCAGTGCCAGTTCGAGCTGTCCGGCGGCTCTTCCCAGTTCATCGATAGATTCGAAATACTTTGCCAGCGATTCATGGCTGCCTGCTTTGTCATCAAGACGTTCTTGAATCACAGCTAGCTGTCGCCAAGCGAGTGGGTTAGGGGTTTTACTGTCTCTTAAGTAACGTCTTACTGCGTTAGACGCCTCAGATAACTGCCTATCTCGAATCAGTTGATCAAGCCGCTTTTCGACGATGGAGTAACGATCGGGGTAGAGCGCTGACAAGTCGTTTAACAACGTTGCATCTGTTCGGCTGTTGCTCAGGCTGGCTATCTCAGCTCTTAGCAGCTCAACCATCGGGTGGGCCGTGGTCAGCTTATCCAGGCTCCCCATGAACTTCTTGGCTTCAGATTCCTGATTGGCTAATAGATGTATCAGTGCCAATGCATACGAGTTTTCAACGTTTGGTTGTTTGTTGTACTGAGACTGATAAAGCCTTTTAAGATGGCCGACGTCTTCAGATCCGAGAATGCCCAGTCTCGCTCTGAAAAGCGGGTAATCGATTTCAGAAGAGCGTTGTCTTTTAGGTAGTGCAGCAGCGCGATCGGTGGCTTCTGCAATACGGTTGTTGTCTAGCGGGTGAGTGCGTAAGTATTCCAGCTGGCCCAGCGAGGTATTCAGTGAGTTCTTTTGTCGAAGTATGGCGAAGGTTTCTGCCATGGCTCGGGCATCGTATTGTGCGTTGGCCAGAATCTCGATGCCGATGCGATCGGCCTCTACTTCGTTGCTACGCGTAAAGTTAATGGCTGACTGCTGGCTGGCAGCAAGTCCTGCGGCTAATGCAGCCTGTCCTGCCTGAGGTGATGCCTGACCGATAATGATGGCAGCTAACACCGCAGCCGCTGTGCTTAGTGTGGCCCGGTTGCCTGTGGCAAATGATCTAGCATGATGCCGCTGGGTTACGTGGGCGACCTCGTGAGCGATAACGCTTGCCAATTGCTCCTCGACGACCATGGCTTCGACCAAACCGGAGTTAACCCCGATGTATCCGCCGGGAATAGCAAAGGCGTTGATTTGAGGGTCATCAATAAGAAAGAAGGTAAAAGTTCGGGATTCACCCTTGCCGGAGGCTAGTACCAGGCGATTGCCCAGTTCCTGAATATATTCGTTGAGCTGAACATCTCTAACCAAAGGCAGTTGAGCGCGGATTTGCCGCATAAACTGCTCACCGAGCAATTCTTCTTCTTTGATGGAGAGCGTATTGTCCGCAGGCTCGCCAAGATCAGGCAAATTCTGTTGCGCCTGTAAGGGCACGGTCTGAAATACGAAAGCACTGCAAAACAGAGCAATTGCGGCTATCCCACTCTTGGGGGCGAGGCTGATTGGCTTAAATATCCAATTCTTGAGGCGCGTTACATTTTGGAGCAGGAATGAGAGCACGTTAACGTTTCTAGGGCCTTTTCCGGGTTAATCGGGTAATGCGGACTGTCAAAGCCAGTCTTTTGATAACTGACAGTGTACCTATTCGTGCGTTCACTGCTGCGCGGTTCGTGCCAATCTATCATGGGATCTATCTTACGTTCCCGAAATAGCCCACGAGGCGCTATACTCGGGACGTGTAAGGGGTTCGACACAATCCGGCCCGGCAATCGGTTCAAGTTACTCACCCGAGTTACCATTCGAGGTGTCTGTTCTGGCGGTAAACCCACCACTGCCAAACGCTCAACTAGAACAGGTTCGATGCCAGCCACCTCTGCAGCACTTTCTTGATGTCTACACTTTACATCGTGTCCATAAGCACGATGTGATTCGTGGTCGGCGTCGTAATTTAATTTGGAAAGGTTTTTTGCATCTAGTCAGCAGGTTACAGTCGTAACAACCCTGACGGCCAGTCGCAACTAACGTTTGCTAACCGAAAGAATAGAGGATTTAAAAGGTGGAATTATCAGGCGGTGAAGTTCTGATTCAAGCGCTCAAAGAAGAGGGCGTGGAGTTTATTTTTGGATACCCCGGCGGGGCAGTCCTACATATTTACGATGCTCTCTACGAGCAAAATTCGGTGAAGCACATTCTTGTCCGTCATGAGCAGGGCGCAACCCATGCGGCTGATGGCTATGCAAGAGCAACGGGAAAACCCGGTGTTGTACTAGTGACATCAGGCCCGGGAGCAACAAATGCTGTGACAGGCATCGCGACGGCATTCATGGATTCAATTCCCATGGTCGTTATTTCAGGTCAGGTCCAAAGCCGATTTATCGGTAGTGATGCGTTTCAGGAGGTCGATTGTGTCGGTATCACACGTCCTTGTGTAAAGCATAATTTCCTGGTCGACTCACTGGAAAATTTTGCAGAGACGATTAAGAAGGCGTTCCATGTGGCTACAACCGGTCGTCCAGGGCCTGTTGTTGTTGATATTCCTAAGGACTTCACCACGCCGGGTGTCACAGTGCCTTTCGATTATCCTAAGACGGTCAACATGCGTTCTTACAGTCCGGCTGAGCACGGACACCCCGGTCAGATTCGTAAGGCAGTCGATCTCATCTTGTCAGCCAAGCGCCCTATGATTTACTCCGGTGGCGGTGTTGTTCTTGGTGATGCTGCGAAGCAACTGACTGAGTTCACTGAGTTGCTGGGCTACCCAATTACTCAAACATTGATGGGGCTCGGTGCTTATCCGGCTTCAAGCAAACAGAATCTGGGCATGCTGGGTATGCACGGCACCTACGAAGCCAACATGGCTATGCATGATTGCGATGTGCTGATTGCTATCGGTGCGCGATTTGATGATCGAGTCACCGGCGAAACAGCAAGCTTTTGCCCGGATGCCAAGATCGTTCATGTTGATGTCGATCCTGCATCCATCTCTAAAACAGTCACCGTTGATGTGCCAATCGTCGGCAACGTCGGTTCAGTGCTTGATGCCATGCTGGCTCTTATTAAAGATACGAAAAAGCGTGCTGACCCTGCTGATTTAGCCTCTTGGTGGGCAACCATTAAAGACTGGGCTGGTGCAGATTGCCTCGCTTACGATACAACGTCACCGCTTATCAAGCCGCAAGCTGTTGTCGAAGCACTTTGGCGTGAGACAAAAGGCGATGCGTATGTCACTTCCGATGTTGGCCAGCACCAGATGTTTGCTGCGCAGTTCTACGGTTTTGACAAGCCACGTCGTTGGATAAACTCGGGTGGTTTAGGCACCATGGGTTTTGGATTACCAGCGGCTATCGGTGTGCAACTGGCATTCCCTGATGAGCAAGTGGCTTGTATTACCGGCGAAGCCAGTATTCAAATGTGTATTCAAGAGTTATCGACATGCTTGCAATACGGCACACCCATCAAAATCATTAACCTGAACAACCGCTACATGGGCATGGTTCGCCAGTGGCAGGAATTCAGTTATGAAAAGCGCTACTCGCACTCTTATATGGACGCGCTACCAAACTTCGTCAAACTGGCTGAAAGTTACGGCCATGTCGGCATGCATATTAAAGATCCAGCCGATATCGACGGTGCAATGAAAGAAGCGTTCGCAATGAAAGATCGTTTGGTCTTTATGGATTTTGAAACTGACCAAGGCGAGAACGTTTATCCTATGATTGAAGCGGGCAAAGGGCATCATGAGATGCGCTTGAATCCTGCGAGGGAGTTAGCGTGATGCGTAGGCACGTCATTTCAGTGCTCATGGAAAATGAATCCGGTGCGCTGTCTCGCGTAGCGGGGCTGTTCAGTGCTCGTGGGTACAACATTGAGTCACTTACGGTCGCGGCGACACATGACCCGACTCTGTCTCGAATGACTATCGTCACGATTGGTACTGAGCGTGTTGTCGAGCAAATCATCAAACAGCTGAACAAGCTGGTTGATGTTGTTCGGCTGACCGACCTCACTGAGGTTCAGTTTATCGAGCGTGAAATCATGCTGGTTAAGGTTCGGGCTGTTGATCAGGGCCGAGAAGAACTTAAGCGCATGACCGATATCTTCCGCGGTCGTATTCTGGATGTCACAGAGTCCAGTTATGTCATTGAGCTGACCGGTGACGATCACAAGCTCACAGCATTTCTGGATGCGGTGGGTCGCGACAATATTATTGAGGTTGTTCGTTCCGGTGCTACCGGTATCGCCCGAGGCGATAAAAGCCTCAAGCCTTAAGGTGTAACCCTCTAAAAGTGGCGGGCATGCGCGAAATTTGCGCATGCTCGCCCAATGCGGGTTTCTAGCGTTACACTAACGCTATGCAGAATCGAAACATGAATCATGGCTGAGCCAAATATGGACGCGAAAAGGCCATCGCGCGGCATCTACCTGCTGCCCAACCTGTTTACCACCAGCGCGATGCTGGCGGGCTTCTACAGCATAATTCTGGCGTACAACGGTGATTACCGGGCGTCGGCCATCGCCATTATCGTGGCCATGGTGCTGGATGGGTTCGACGGTCGCGTCGCTCGTATGACCAATACGACCTCGGCCTTCGGTGCCGAATATGACAGCCTGGCCGATATGATTTCCTTCGGTATGGCGCCTTCTTTTCTTGTCTACACCTGGTCTCTATCCAGCTTGACCGAAGCGCACTTCGGACAGCTGGGCTGGGTGATGTGTTTTGTTTATACCGCGTGTTGCGGCCTACGATTAGCCCGATTCAATGTCGCTGTGGGCACCGCGGACAAACGTTTTTTCCAAGGACTTGCATGCCCGGCAGCGGCGGCCATTTTGGCTAGCTTCGTTTGGGTGATGACAGGTATGGAGCGCGCAGGTCCCGATCTCGTCGTTATCACAGGAATCATCACGGTCTATAGCGGTATCGCTATGGTGAGCACGTTTACCTATTACAGCTTTAAAGATCTTGGCGCTAATCGCAAAGTACCGTTTGCCATGTTGCTGGGGCTGTTACTGCTGTTCGTGGTTACTGCTGTCGATCCACCGAAGATGATTTTGATAGCAGCGGTCATTTACGGTCTATCCGGCCCTGTGTATTACATCTTCCGCTGGTTTCGCAAACGCGGAAAAGCCGGTCGTGTGGAATAACACCATGGCGCACGGTTTGGTCTGTGGAGGACCGTGTTGAGATATACCGAGCGCCAACAGCACTGTCTTGAATCTATGGGGTTGGTCGCGTGGGTGTCACGCGAAGATGTCCATGCAGAGGCGATTGTCGATGCTCCGGCTATTGAGGTGCTGGATGCGACGGCCTCGGTTGCAACAGCTGAGTCGGTTCCTGCCTCGGTAAACAATTCCGCGAGTAATCCAGCTAATGATTCACCCACAGCTTCTGCTGCAAATGCCCAAG
>CAZCKD010000150.1:0-8959 GCA_964498925.1 uncultured Granulosicoccaceae bacterium | reverse complement strand
ATGCCATTTTCTGAAAATAAAACCTGTCAATAATTCGATAGAACGTTCAATCAGCTGAGTGCGGACGCAGTACTGACGTTAACCATTCACGTGCCTCGGAAAACGCTTGCTCGATGTTTTCAAGTGAGTCAGCACCGCCTTGCGCCATGTCCGCCTTACCACCACCGCGACCACCGAGAACCACAGCGACTTTCTTTAATAGTTCAGATGCGGTAACGGAATCATGCAAACTCTTTTCAACGGTTGCGATAAGAGAAACTTTACCGCCCTTGTCACTAGCCAAAACAATGATGCTATCGGATAGTTGCTGTCGCAGCTGATCCATGGTCGAACGCAACGCTTTTGCATCTGCATCATCGATAACCTGCAACAATACATGTGCGGCACCCATTTTTTCAGCATTGCTGGCTAGGTCACGACCAGCCGATGAGGCCAATTTTTCCTGAAGCTGCTCGACCTGCCGAGTCAATTCTTTATTACGCAGCTGAAGCTGTTTCAGCTTCGGCATGACATCCGTTTTTGGCGCTTTTAACGTTGCTGCGACATCACTCAGTTGCTGCTCCAGCTCTTGAGAGTACTGCAATGCGCGTCCCCCGCTAACAGCCTCAATACGACGAACACCCGCTGCAACCCCTCCTTCGCTAAGCACTTTGACAGCACCTAACTCACCGGTCGCCACAACATGTGTACCACCGCAGAGTTCAACCGAACGATCTCCCAATCTGACAACCCTGACAACATCGCCGTACTTCTCGCCAAACAGTGCCATAGCACCTGCGGCGACAGCGTCGTCCATCGACATCTCTTCGGTAATGCATGGACTATTAGCCCTGACTTCCCGATCGATCCATTCTTCAATAGCGACAATTTGCGATGGCGTGATAGGTTCGCCGTGAGAAAAATCAAATCTTAGATTGGCTTCGTTAACGAGTGATCCTTTTTGCTCAACGTGCGTGCCGAGCACTTCTCGCAAAGCGCCGTGAAGAAGATGCGTCGCTGAATGATGCTGACGAATATTTCCACGCCGTTCGGTGTCAATGGTGGCCGACACGGCATCCCCGATGCGTAATTCTCCACCGGTTAAAGAACCTGCATGGGCAAACGCTTGGCGTTGTTTCTGCGTGTCCAGGACCTCAAAGCTGGCATTCTTGGCGGAGACGATTACGCCAGTATCTCCAACCTGACCACCAGATTCGCCATAAAAAGGCGTTTTATCAAGAACAACCCAACCTGCCTGACCTGATTCCAATACATCGACAGATTTTCCGTCGACGAACAACTCAACAACCTTTGATTCAGATGTGCTTTCGCTGTACCCCAGAAATTCTGTTTCTGTGCTCGCCTGAAAATCCAACCCCTGACTAGCAAACTTACTCGCCGCTCTAGCCCGTTCGCGTTGAGCGTTCATGCAAGCCTCAAAGCCAGGCATATCAACATCGAGCTCTCGTTCGCGTGCAATGTCACCGGTCAAATCAGCTGGGAAGCCGTAAGTGTCATACAGCTTGAAGATAACTTCACCAGGGATGCACTTACTATCCAAACGTGAAACTTCATCATCAAGAATGGCAAGCCCTGCTGACAAAGTAGTCGCAAATCGCTCCTCTTCCTTCAAGAGTTGCTTTTCAACTTCAGCTTGAGCCGCAACCAATTCAGGATAGGCAGCGCCCATTTCTCTGGCTAGCGATTTCACCAGTTTATGGAAAAACGTGTCAGTCGCACCGAGCTTGTGTCCGTGCCGCGCAGCCCGGCGGATAATTCTACGAAGAACGTAACCTCGCCCTTCATTACTGGGTAGGACGCCATCGACAATCAGGAACGCACATGAGCGAAGATGATCGGTCACTACGCGTAGAGACGGATTATCCAAATCGTCTCTGCCTAAGAGCTTCGCAGTATCACGAATCAGTCGATCGAATAAATCGATTTCATAATTGCTGTGGACATGCTGCATGACCGCGGCAATTCGTTCCAGCCCCATTCCCGTATCGACGCACGGCTTGGGCAATGGCGTCATGGTGCCATCCGCTGATTTATCAAACTGCATAAAAACCAGATTCCAGATTTCTATGTAGCGATCACCGTCTTCCTCTGGTGAACCTGGAGGTCCTCCCCAAACATCGGGACCATGGTCATAAAAAATTTCGGAGCATGGCCCACAAGGACCGGTATCGCCCATCATCCAGAAGTTATCTTTTGCACCGATTCGAATAACACGTTCAGCCGGGACGCCGATATCGTTTATCCAAATGGCCTCAGCTTCGTCGTCTTCTTCGAAAACGGTGACCCAGAGTTTGTCTGCAGGAAGACCTAATTGACCTGTAAGAAATGTCCATGCAAATTTGATGGCGTCATGCTTGAAGTAGTCGCCAAAGCTAAAATTGCCCAACATCTCGAAAAAGGTATGGTGGCGCGCGGTATAACCGACATTGTCCAGATCGTTATGCTTACCGCCAGCACGCACGCAACGCTGCGATGTGGTCGCTCGCTTGTAGTCTCTGACTTCATCACCGGTGAAGACATCCTTAAATTGGACCATTCCGGCATTGGTAAATAACAGGGTTTTATCGGTTCCCGGTACTAGGGATCCAGATGAGACGATTTCGTGTCCTTCGTCCTTGAAAAAGGAAAGAAACTGATCGCGAATATCGGAGGTCGATATGAGTTTTGAGTCGGACATAACGGGCCGTGAACAAGCGTAAAGAGGCGTAGTGTAGCTGGACCGTGCGCTTACGGGTAGATACACATGGAAACGGAGGTGAGGGTATAAACCTCTCCCCGTTTATGACTCAACGTTGCTACGAGCGTTCTTTAAGCCTCGAAAGGCATCGCTGGGCGCATAACCTCTAGCCTGCACAAACCGTGCAATTCTCGCCACCACTCTCTGTTCGGTGTCCTGTATTTCCGTAGGGTTGAAACGCTTGTGAATGAGTTGTTCTGCTTTTTCGGTCCAATCCACCCCTAAGCCAACTAACGCTCCGTGGATATAGTGCGGGGATAACCCTCTTTCACGTAATCGCGATTGAATGGCTAGAGGCCCGTAACCCTGCTCCATTCTCTGAAATGCATATAGCTCTGCGTATCGCTCATCGTTTAGATAATTTGCGTCGAGGAGTTCCTCCAGAATTGTGGCAATTGCCTCCTCTGAATGCTCTCGTTTACGCAGCTTTCTGGTGAGTTCCTGAACTGAGTGATCTCGCCTGGCCAACAACCGAATGGAAGCAGCGTACGCCAGACGAGCAAGCTCCTCTGGCGACGCAATTTTTTCCGTCACTGCTTAAATCCGGAAGAAATGAGAGCCTTACGCTTCGGCTTCTTCGAGTTCCTCTTCTTCCTCAACCTTGCCCGTCGATTTGGTCAACAGCATCTCGCGCAGCTTTTTATCGATCTCGTCGGCCATCTCTGGGTTCTCGAGCATGTGTTTTCTGACGTTTTCTTTGCCTTGGCCAATTCTGTCGCCGTTATAGCTGTACCAGGCTCCCGCTTTGTCGACCAAACCGTTCTGAACGCCAAGATCGATAAGCTCGCCTTCTCGCGACACTCCCTCCCCGTAGAGTATTTCGAACTCGGTTTGTTTGAACGGCGGTGCCATCTTGTTTTTAACCACCTTGACCCGGGTCTCGTTGCCGACGATTTCATCGGCCCGTTTGATAGCGCCTATACGACGAATATCCATACGCACAGAACAGTAGAACTTAAGCGCGTTACCACCGGTTGTTGTTTCAGGGCTACCGAACATGACGCCGATCTTCATGCGGATTTGGTTGATGAATATAACCAGCGTATTCGTACGCTTGATATTGCCGGTTAACTTTCGTAGGGCTTGCGACATGAGCCGCGCCTGAAGGCCAACGTGAGAGTCACCCATATCACCTTCGATTTCAGCCTTTGGTGTAAGCGCTGCAACAGAATCGACAACGATAATGTCCACGGCACTGGAGCGAACCAGCATATCGACGATCTCCAGCGCTTGGTCGCCGGTGTCTGGTTGTGAAATAAGCAGGTCGTCGACATCAACACCGAGCTTCTTTGCATAAACGGGATCAAGAGCATGCTCCGCATCGACAAACGCCGCAGTGCCACCAGCTTTTTGACATTCTGCAATGACTTGCAGCGTCATCGTTGTTTTACCAGAGCTTTCTGGCCCGTAAATTTCAACAATACGGCCTCTGGGTAGACCACCTATTCCAAGCGCAATATCGAGCCCGAGACAGCCGGTTGAAATGACGTCGATATCTCTATTAACCGTATCGTCGCCCATACGCATGATGGTGCCTTTGCCAAATTGTTTTTCAATCTGACCCAGCGCCGCCGTTAACGCTTTCTTTTTGTTGTCATCCACTTGTATTCTCTCCGTTCAATCAGGTTGAGTCGGTGCTTATCCATAGCACCAGAGCCTGACGGAGATTATTTCACAACATCGCCCGGATAGGGGCGTCGAACAGTAAAAATACTGTAAATATTTTCAGCTACTAAATTGTGCCATGCAATCGGCGAATGAACCCGGTTGTAATTCTTCTTGTTCTCGACAAAGCGTGTCCACTTCGTCAAGCAAGTCCTGATGTCGAAGTTCCTGCTCATCGATAGCGTTTTGAGCGTCCTCAACACGGGCCTTGGTGTCATCACGATTCTGTTTAGCCAAGTCCAGAGCATCTCTTTGCTCAGCGATATACTGCTCCAACTCCTCGAGCGTCATTTCTTTTTGCTGCGCGAACAGCGCTGATGAGGTGCTTGCCATCATTGCCAACAACAGAGTCAAAAGGGTAGCTCTTGCGCTTACAGGTAGATTCATTACGGGTCCGGTCATATTCGTTGTAGCCTTTTGATACTACCATGCAAGGCGCTTACCACCGCCTGAGATCTCACCTGCGATCGGTCTCCAGGGTACTGAAAACACTCCGATTCCACGCTCCCATCCAAGGCCCAAGCGATCCATACCAACCCCACTGGTTTGTCTATCGATCCGCCTCCGGGACCGGCTACACCACTGACGGCCACGGCCAAATCCGCGTTGTTGCGATCCAGCGCACCACCCGCCATAGCCTCTACACAGGCCTGGCTAACGGCACCATGCTGTTCAAAGACGTTAGCTGGCACCCCGAGCAGCTCAGTTTTCACCTCGTTAGAGTAGGTCACCAAGCCCTTTTCAAACCAGTCAGAACTACCAGCAATATCGGTAATGGCGCCGGCAATCAATCCACCTGTGCACGATTCTGCCGTCGTGATTTGCCAACCCAGCCTTTGCAGCTGCGAGCCCAAATCGTTCGCTAATTCGGTAATGCGATCGGTCGAACCGTCACTCTGAGAGTCAATCATAAAGGTCGGAGTCTCTACTCAATGTCTGATACAGACTGTTGATACCTACACATCCCGTTTCAAAGTCGTTTAGAAAGCGTAAAAGTCTGAGTACACTATGCGCTATGGCGACCAGTACACACACCCCCATGATGCAGCAGTACCTGGGCATCAAGGCAAAGCACCCAGACTCCCTCCTCTTTTACAGAATGGGCGATTTCTATGAGTTATTTTACGACGACGCGCGCCAGGCTGCTCAAGTATTGGACATCACACTGACAGCACGCGGAAAAAGTGGCGGTGAACCGATTCCCATGGCAGGTATTCCTTACCATGCTGCGGACAATTATCTGGGAAGACTCATCAATCAAGGGCTATCCGTCGCTATTTGCGAGCAAACAGGCACGGTGACAAACAAGGGCCCGGTCACTCGCGAAGTCGTGCGGGTTGTTACACCAGGCACTCTGACCGAAGAAAATTTACTCGATGCCAAAGCCGTCGCTTTACTGGTATGCGTCAGCGAATCTAAACAGGGCTTCGGCTTAGCGGCGTTGGACGTTGCCGCTGGCGACCTTGCGGTCATGGAAATTCCAGATCTCACCAGCTTGCAAGCAGAAATGTCGCGCCTTAATCCGGCAGAACTTCTTCTATCTGAAGACAGCTCACTGAATTCCGAATTCGCAAGCCTGACGCGAAAATCCCGGGCACCCTGGTTTTATGACGACGCCGCGTGTCGGCAACTATTGCACGAGCATTTCAACGTTAAAAATTTAGAGGCTTTTGGTTGCGAAGATAAGCCGCTGGCGATCAGTAGCGCTGCAGTTGCCTTGGGTTACGCGCGTGAGACCCAACTCAACGCACTCAAGCAGATAGGCAACCTGCGACTGGAAAATGCATCGCAATCCATCGTTTTGGATCCGGGTACGCGACGGCATCTGGAACTTGTCGAAAATGCCAAACAGCAAACCGAGCACACGCTGTTTAGTGTTATCGATAGAACCGCGAACCCTATGGGAGCAAGAAAACTAAAAGCCTGGTTGCAACAACCCTTACGGGATCGTTCACACATCCAGCAGCGTCAGGATCGAGTGGCAAATCTTATGCACGATGCGATTTGCGACACTATTGCCCAATCGCTAAAAGACGTGCACGACCTAGAGCGCATTTTAACGCGTGTGCTTTTGGGCAGTGTTCAACCCAGAGAACTGGATAAGCTGCGCCACAGTTTGGGTAAGTTCCCGGAGATTGCCACTGAGCTTGCGAAAGCAAATGCGTCAGGTGCCACGCCTGCTTTATCAGAATTCATAGGCATATTGGAGCAACCATTCGCAAGCGGACCACTGCTCGAATCGGCCATCATGGAAAATCCGCCTGTCGTTATGCGAGAAGGCGGTGTGATTGCAGAAGGTTACAACAGCGAACTCGATGAACTTCGAGGGCTCAGCAACAATGCCAGCCATTTCCTCACCGAAATGGAGGCACGCGAAAAAGCCAGCACGGGAATTTCCTCTCTAAAAGTAGGCTACAACCGGGTGCACGGTTTCTACATCGAAACCAATCGACAGACCACCCCACCAGCACACTACATTCGTCGGCAAACCCTGAAAAGCACCGAGCGCTACATCACGCCAGAACTTAAAGAACACGAAGACAAGGTACTCAGCTCAAAAGAGAAAGCACTGGCCAAAGAGCGTGAACTTTACGCAGGCATTCTCGACGCATTACAACCTGAGCTGGATCAATTGCGTCAAGCGGCTCACACGATTGCTGAACTGGATGTCTTAAATAGCTTTGCCAGAATCGCCTCTGAAAATAATTGGTGTAGACCGACACTTAACGATGAGCCCGGGCTCTCGATTGAAGAAGGCCGGCACCCGGTGATCGAGGCGCTCATTGATGAACCGTTTGTCGCTAACCCGACTCATCTGGATGAAAACCGGCGCATGCTGCTGATTACCGGACCGAACATGGGTGGTAAATCGACCTTCATGCGTCAAACCGCGCTCATCGCATTGCTGGCGCACACGGGCTGTCATGTGCCGGCACAGGCTGCCACCATTGGTCCCATTGATCGTATTTTCACGCGTATCGGCGCTTCCGATGATCTCGCGCGGGGACAATCAACGTTTATGGTCGAGATGACCGAGGCTGCACATATTTTAAGAAACGCCACCGAAAACAGCCTTGTATTAATGGACGAGGTGGGTCGTGGTACGAGCACGTACGACGGCCTGTCCCTTGCCTGGGCCTGTGCCGAGCATCTGGCCGTCAATAACCGCTCGCTCTGCCTGTTTGCCACGCATTATTTCGAGCTAACGACCATGGCCGATGGCCACACAGGCATCGAAAACGTTCATCTCGATGCTGTCGAGCACGACGGCAAAATTATCTTTATGCATCGGATCAAAACCGGAGCGACGGACCGTAGCTACGGCCTACAGGTAGCGCAGCTAGCCGGACTCCCGCAAGCTGCTTTGAACTACGCCCGTGAGCAACTGGAGCAGCTTGAATCTGGCACCGCTACGAAGCAGCCCGAATCATCTCAATCCAACGCAGCGCAACCCGACAGCGATCGACCCGACCGACCGCGGCCCGACCGTACGCGGCCCGACCGTACGCGGCCCGACCGACCGCGGCCCGACCCCCTCACATCAGACACAAAGTCCGAAAATACAAACCCGACCACCCAATTTATTACGAACGCTTCTGAAAACACAGGCTTGTGCGATAATGGCGGGGCGTCAGGGGATCTTGGGAAGGCTGTGAGAGCGCAGGAGTTCCAAGTCAGCCATGCGCCCCAAATTGGCGCAAGCACACCACAATTGGATCTTTTCGCAAGAAATGATGCGTTGGTGGAATATCTTAAGGAATTGGACGTAGATAGTATTTCTGCCCGTCAGGCGTTAGAACACCTATACAAAATGGCGGATTTACTCACTGCTGATTGAGCATCTTGGGCGCTCGTTAAAAGCGTCCGTAACATGACCATGCTAATTTAACCGGATGACAACTTTTACCAGGGCTGGCCTCATTGTTAAATTCAATGATGAGAGCGTTGCCAACACCCTAGACGATGTAATCAACTGCCTGGAAACTCTGAATATCGAGGTCGTTCTCGATCAGAGCATTGGCGATTTGTGCGTTGGTCGTACAAAAGTGAGCACATCAGAAATAGCGCAAACCTGCGATTTGGCCGTCGTCATCGGTGGTGACGGCACCTTGCTCAGTGCCGCCCGCTCATTGGTCGATCACCATGTTCCCATTGTCGGCATCAACAGAGGTCGACTGGGATTCCTGGTTGATGTTTCTCCCACCGAAGGTCTTGATGAATTAGTCAAAATCGTCAATGGCCAACATATTGAAGAAAATCGTGCTCTGCTGGAAACCCGTGTATTGCGCGACGGCGTATGCACATCCAGTTCGTACGCATTTAATGACACTGTCATTCGCGTTAAAGACCTACTCCAAATTATGGACTTCGACATCATCATCGATGATGTACTAGTCACCCACCAGAGAGCGGATGGCATTATCGTCGCCACGCCTTCTGGCAGTACCGCCTATTCATTGTCTAATGGTGGTCCCATTGTCGGACCAACAATAGATGCTCTGGTTGTGCAGCCCATCTGTGCGCACACGCTGACCAGTCGTCCTCTCATGGTTGACG
>CAZCKD010000149.1:0-9052 GCA_964498925.1 uncultured Granulosicoccaceae bacterium | reverse complement strand
GGAACCTCTAACACCGAATGTTCATCCATCATGAATATCCTGTCGTCTTTGTGATTGGGCTCAATCACGACACCTCCGGTAAATTGTCCGAAAGAGGGCAGTACGGCGAACTGTTCGCTGAACCAGAACGCGGGCGTTTTGATGCTGTTTCTTCGCGATTGTTTTACACGCCACGCGGGATGTATATGGCCGCACAGGACGTATCCGCGATGGTCCGACCCCGGTTCGTGTTGAAACACAAACGGATGTTGGCATAGCGTGTTTTCATGCCATTGGATACGCTCGTCAATGCGTTGTTTGCCAATGTCTTTGTCATGATTGCCGGCGACAATGCTGACCTCAAGCTTGGAGTGAGAGTCCAGTAGCTCACCTAAAGTCGATAACCAGTGTTCGCTGTGGGTTGGCACGGCGTGCATAAAATCGCCAAGAATGACAAGGCGCTTTGCACCTGCCTCAGTACCTAATGAAAATAAGTCGGTTAATGACGTTTCGCTAATTCCGCCTGGAATAGCTATTCCGTTTCTACCGAAGTAGTGTTCTTTACCTGCGTGTATATCCGCTGCCAGCAGCGTTTTTTGAGAAGGCCAGTACACCACACGCTTAGGATGGAGCAGCAAGCACTCTCCCTGGGTGTTTATTTCGAGGCATTTTTTCTTAAATGAATTTTTGAATGAACTCATGATGTGTCAGCCTCGCTTGACGGCTGCGCAAGTGTATCGGTAGCTGCTTGTTCCAGTTGACCTAACATGCTGTTTAGGCGTTCGGTTAATGACATCGACGATAGTGTTTGGCTGTTTAAGCTTTCTGCCCAGAGTGGAAATGACAGTGGTGTGAGTCGAGACGGGTTATGAAAATGCCATTGACGCTCTTTTATGTCATCGAGAGCCTCAACTAATCGTGAAAATTCCAGTTGTTGCTCAAGAACTTCTCTGCGGGCCTGGTCTAGCAAAAGATTGTCAGCATCGTGGTTAAGCAGCACCTCGAAGATGAGTCCGCTGGACGTCTGAAGTTGCTTACTCGTTTTAGATCTACCTGGATAGCCATCGAAGACTAAACCGGATATGCGTGCAATGTCTCTAAACCTGCGCTTCGCTATCTCAGCTGAATTTATGGCTGTGAGAATATCGTCTAGTAGATTTTCGGATGTAAATACGCTTCGCAACATTGTCTCGTCGATATTCAGCTCATCCGGGCTTTGTAATTCAAAGCCATAGTCATTGATCTGTAGCGTCAGCGTCATCGGTTTTATCTCAGACAATCTGGAGGCAATAACCATCGATAAACCTTCGTGAGCAAGGCGGCCTGCGAACGGAAAGAAAAACAGACTATGACCTTCATGCGTTTGAACCGATTCGATGAGAAAGTCTTTTGGGCCCGGTAGGTAAGACCAGTTTTGCTGCAGCCTAAGAATTCCCTGCATACAGTCAAGCTCTTTGGAAAACGCATCGCCGGTCTTCCAAAGCTCAAGTGTCTGTTGCATGCTATCAGCCAGTTCTGACGTTAGTGGTAACTGTGTACCCCACCAGCGCGGCACAAATTTGCTGCGTTTTTTTGATACCTTCACATAGGCCGTCATATCTCTGATGGAAATCAGTTCCAGTTGGCGGCCGCTGAACTGGAAACTATCTCCGGGTTTTAAACGTGCGATAAAGCTCTCTTCCGTCGACCCCAGTCTACGTCCGCCGCGAAAGGTAACGGACATCTGTGCATCGCTTGATATAGTGCCAATACTGAGTCTGTGTCTTCGTTGAATTTCTTCATTCATGACCCTGTATATACCGGCAACCTTCAAAACCTTGTGGTATTGCGGGTAGCCTTGTAAAGCCTGTCCGCCACGGGTTATAAAATCCATGACCCAACGCCATTCTTCATCGCCTAAGTTTCTAAAGCAGTGAGTTGATCTAACCTCAGCGAGCATTTCGTCTGCATCAAACCCGCTACCTAACGCGATTGTGACCAAGTGTTGGCTTAAAACATCCAATGATCTTTCGGGTGCGATTCGAGCTTCAATTCGTCCACCTGCGATTGCCCGACGGACGGCGTCCACTTCTATTAACTCAAGGGCGTTGGTTGGTACACAGAGAATACGGGATGTGCTGCCAGGCTGATGTCCGCTACGGCCTGCACGTTGGATAAGCCGCGCAATTCCTTTGGGGCTTCCCACTTGCATGACTTGATCGACAGGGCTGAAATCGACACCAAGATCTAGAGAAGATGTGCAGACAACGCAGCTTAGTTCTCCAATTTTTAGCGCTTGTTCTATATCGCTTCGTAAGTTGCGATCGAGTGATCCGTGGTGAAGCGCCAAGGTATTCAGCCAGTCGGGGCGTGCATTTAAAAGTGCCTGAAACCAGAGTTCTGCCTGCGAACGTGTGTTCGTGAACAGTAGCGTTGTGTTAGCTTTTTCAACGGCTTTGATAACAGGATTGAGTAGTTCCAATCCAAGGTGACCCGACCATTTGAAATGCTCTGATTGATCTGGGAGGATGCTATCGATTTCGATTGAACGCGGTACGACGCCTTTTATCAACACTCCTTTAGCATGGTTGCCGAGTAAGACATGCATGGCATCGCCGAGGTTTGCCAAGGTTGCGGAAACACCCCATATTCTCATTGGTCGGCAAAACGATTGGAGACGGGCCAGGCAAAGTTGCAATTGAACACCGCGTTTGCTTCCCATCAACTCATGCCACTCATCGACAATTACGGTGTGTATGCCATTGAGACCGAATTCAGCGCCGGGATAGCTCAACATAATGGACAAGCTTTCGGGGGTTGTAACGAGCGCGAACGGGGGATTGTTTCGTTGTTTTGCCCGTTTGGGAGTCGACGTATCACCCGTGCGTATATCCACGTTGATATCAACACCCAGTTCATCGGCTGCCTCTTGTAAATTTATGCAGGTGTCATTGGCTAGAGCGCGAAGCGGCGTAATCCAGAGCACTCTCAACTGTGAGTCTCCCTCTCCTGCGCCTTGGCTTATGAGCGCGGACTGGAGAGGCCCGAGCCAGGCAGCAATGGTTTTGCCACTGCCGGTGGGCGAATGAATTAATCCCGATTTTTCATCGTGCCAAGCTCGCCAAGCAGACTTCTGAAAATCGAAGATCGTCCAACCTTTGCGGTCGAACCATTTTTCAGTGGCTGATATGGCTTGCTCGACGTCCAAGTGTTAATCGCTTTGGTTGTTTAACAATTGATCTAGGGCTAATTCGATGGTGTCGAGAGAGCGTTTATCGGATAGGCGATGATCAGCTTGTCGAAGCAAAGTGAGCTGGGCTTCGGTTTGAGTGAATTGTTCCAATAATCTTAAGGACAGTTCATGCGGAACATCCGAATCGCCTGTTCCATGGATCAGGTGTACAGGGCAAGTAACGTCTTCTAGCGACCACTGTTGCGTTTCAGGGGAAGGTTTAAAGAGTGATAGTAAAACGCCGCTATCCAGCAACGATTGGTTGAGCGGGTAGGAGGTGTCATAGGCGCTGGCAATCTGAATGGTTTGGCCTTGTTGTAAGTCCCAGGTGTCCGCAAGACTTAGGCGCGGTTGTACTAGCTCCTGCAGGAAGTCAGGGGCGCTCGCCAACAAAAGCAGTCCTTCCATTCTTGAAGGCATTCTCATAGCAGCAAGTACTGCAAGCCAACCCCCCATAGACGACCCGATAAGTAGAAGAGGGCCGTCGATCGTGGCCAGCACGGAAAGTGTGTCTTCCAGCCAATCACTTAGATTTGATTCGCCGGCTTCTCCGTCAGATTCGCCATGACCGCGATAATCGAAACGCGTATAACCGAGCCCTCGTGCCTCACACATGTGTTCCAGTGCCGTAGCTTTAGTGCCTTGCATGTTGGAATGAAAACCACCACAAAAAACCACGTGAGGGGCGAGTCTCTGAGGCTCGCGTGTGGGCATCACTGTTCTGTAGGCTAACTGAAACTTTCCTTTGTCTAAATACGCTGTAGTCATGGTATTTGAATTAGTATCCGTCGGCACAGTATAGTGCGCGCCACCGTTAACCGAGGACGCTGATATGGCTCAGCCGATAGGCTTAAAGAACCTTGCAGATATTCAGGCAATTTCCTTCGACTTAGACGATACTCTTTGGGATTGCGCATCTGTAATAAGTAAGGCCGAGCAGGCTCTTTTCGAGTGGCATCATCGTGTTACGCCATTAGTCACAGAAGTTCACACTCCAGAATCACTGCAATCCTATCGAACTCAAGTACGAAAAGATAATCCCACACTTAAAGGCTGTGTAACGGCGATGAGGATGAAAGGGTTGAAGCAACTACTATCAGAGTTTGACTACCCCGAAGACCTAGCTGACGAGGGGTTTGACGTGTTCTACAAAGCCCGAAGCGATGTAAAGCTCTATGAGGGCGCTGAAGAGGTGCTGGATACACTGGGCCGCAGATTCAAGCTCGCGGCCATCACCAACGGCAATGCCGATCTCAAGCGCATTGGTATTGCCGAAAATTTCGATAAGGTCTACGCGGCCGACCTGACATTAAAAGAAAAGCCAGCTCCGGATATGTTCGAGCTTTGTCTTAAGGATCTGAATATTCCTGCAAAATCTTTACTGCATATTGGCGACAATCCAGTGACAGATGTCTTTGGTGCGCAGTCCGCGGGAGTACAGTCTTTGTGGTTCAACCAGTATAATCAGCACTGGCCAGAAGAACTAGGCCCACCCGATTTTGAGGTTCGGGCATTGACCGAAGTGGTTGCGCTTTTTGAGCTTTAAGAAAAGCACGCAACTGCCTTGTTTTTAGTCCGGAAATCTAGCTTCCGGCTTACCTTGGAAATAAAGTGAAATGAGTCGAACTTTTTATGTGAACGGTGAATTTGTCGCCGAGCAGGACGCCAAGATATCTGTTTTGGATAGAGGATTCCTGTTTGCGGACGCTGTTTATGAGGTATCGACAGTATTAAAAGGTCGACTAATAGACAATACTGCACATTTACGTCGACTAGCTCGATCTTTATCTGAATTGTCGATGGCAGCGCCTTGTTCTGACGACGAAATCCTTGCTGCACAACTAAAATTGGTTGAAATGAACGGCCTGGACGAGGGGCTTTTGTACCTGCAGGTGTCTCGAGGCGTGGCGGATAGAGATTTCGCTTACCCAGCGGATGCGAAGTCCTCCCTGGTGATGTTCACACAAGCCAAGAATTTGCTGGATGCACCTATGGCAGGCAAGGGGCTTCATATTATTTCCATCCCTGATCTTCGTTGGAAAAGACGAGATATCAAAACGGTGGGATTACTCGCACCCTGCATGGGTAAACAAGCGGCCTCCGACGCCGGTGCTCACGATGCGTGGATGATTGAAGACGGGTTCGTAACAGAAGGCACTTCTAACAATGCATACATTGTTACCTCCGATAAAAAAATTAAAACCCGCCAGCTGGGTCATGAAATCTTAAGTGGGATTACGCGTCGCGCAGTACTGAAGTTTGCGGAGCATGCTGGCTATACTGTCGAAGAAGAACCCTTCACCATTGAAGAAGCGAAAAATGCAGCGGAGGCGTTCATCACGAGTGCATCGACGTTTGTTATGCCTGTCGTGAATATTGACGGAACCAATATCGGAGATGGAAAGCCGGGCGCGGTCAGTGCTGAACTCAGAAAAATATATATTGAAACAGCGCTTGAACAGCAGGATTTGTAGCCTAGTCTGATAACTAGCCACCTCCTTCAATTTCAATGATCAGAGCACTCTTATCCACTGAAACACGCAAGCTCATTGCTACTGCAATGGCAGCGGTGTTTCTGGGTGCCTGTAATTCCGGTGGGGGAGATATCACTCCACCTGTTGATGACACGGCTGCCAGAGATCAAGAGATCATCTCTGAAGCACCGCAATTCTTCGAAGATCAAACTGCTGTGCAGCGTTTTGAGTTATTCGAGGACACGCTATTACGTGGACGATTCTATTCCGAGAGTTCTCCGGCCAATGGCCCTGCGACCATTCGATCATTACCGGCAGAAGGATTACTAACCTTGCAGGTAGAAGGGGAGGTTTTTCTCTACAGCGTTGCCGAAAATTACTCCGGTCCTGATGGGTTTTCTTATCAAACGTTTGATGGTCAGGACATCCGGGTTGAGTTCAACATATTGCCGGTCAATGATCCCCCGGAGCTGTCTGCCGAAATACCGCGTGTTGCGGAGCAGGGGCGAGCGTTTCAATTTCAATTGCGGGCATCCGACGTCGATAGTGCTGAAATCCGATTCGGTGCCAACGGATTACCTCAATGGCTAAGTCTTGATGCTGATACCGGATTGTTAAGTGGAGAACCCGTGCAATCTGATATCGGATTCAGTGGTGATGTGACATTTCGGGTCACCGACGATCAAGGTGCGTTTTCAGAAGTGACAGGCGTACGATTTGAAGTGATCGATATCAATGACGCTCCGACACTCAACGTAACTCAACTTCCCACCGAGCTGAGAGCAAGAGAAAACATATCTGCTCAAGTTTTTCCTGATGATCTTGATGGTGATTCAGTTTCCTTAACTGTAGAAGAAAACTTATTTTTTGACACTGTTGTTCAAGGCGGTTCAATTAGCGTGACTGCATCTGATGTTAATGACGTTACGAAGGTAAATCTCGTTATTACCGCGACGGACAGGCAAGGTACAGCCACACGTGAAATAGTACCGCTCATAATCTACCCCATAACCGAGTCGGGTAACGGGCAGACAATGTCCGGCAGTCGTCAAGGCAATGGGGTGCATCTTGTATTGTTAGGTGATGGCTATGCTGAAGATCAGCAGGGGCTTTTCCGCGAACACGTTGATTCAACGATAGATGCTCTAGCGTCCGATGAGGGTATTGGTAGTCACTTAGGTGGATTTAACATCCATATGATTAGTACGGTATCCGTAAATTCAGGTGCCGATGATAATGAACAGGTGGATAGCCGAAATACCGCCTTCGATAGTGCCTATAACTGCGGTGATATTCTTCGCCTTATTTGTGCGAACACCCTGACGATGTTTGAGACTGCGCTAAACGAGTACCCAGCAGTTGATCAGATCGTTTTGCTCGTCAATGACAGACGCTATGGTGGCAGCGGCAACAGTGGTGGTAGCGTGGCGATCACTTCTGCTTACTTCCCTGAGATCGCTCTGCATGAAATGGGGCATAGTCTCGTAGATCTGGCAGATGAGTATGTGGATACGCTGATTCAAGAATCGTCTGGACTGTTGCAATTTCAAGAGGGCCGGTATACCAACGTCACTGCCGTAACAGACCCTGCAGCTGTGCCCTGGTCGCATTGGATTGATAACAATGCAGCATTACCTCGATTTGCTGGAGAGCAGGGAGTTGGCTTATTTGAAGGTGGTCTTTATCGCCAGACAGGTGTTTTCAGGCCGACTTTTAATAGTCGCATGCGTACATTTGATGCACCATTCGGCCCCGTCAATAGCGAGCAATGGATCCTCAGGCTGTACACATTAACCGATGGTGTTAGAGGTATCGCACCGGCAGAAAGTGTTGTCTCTATGTCAGTGGGTGAAAATAGGGAATTTTTAGTAAGTCCTATTTTTGGTAACGATGTACAAGCGGTTGAATGGACTCTTGATGGTGTTGTTCAAACAGTCCAAGACGATAACCCGAATCGGTTGCTGATATCGCCTGACGCTGGGTCCCATGAAGTGTCCGTTCGGGTGTGGGATAACAGTGGCAAAATCAGATTGCCGGCACCACATGCTGGAATTTTTACCAGAACATGGGAGGTTGAAGTTCGGTGATGCTGCGTTTTGTCATGTTCTGTCTGCTGTTGGTTAGCTTGCCTTTAAGAGCGGATGTCAGAGTGCTCTTTTTCTTTGATGAGTCTGGTCATCATTTACGCAAAACCTACCCTGTGGAGTCTCGCACAGCCGCAGGTGCCGGGCAATTCAACCGACTTTCACCCATAAGCAGGGGACGCTCGGTTCTAAACGCCAGTCAACAAAAAAATGCGACGAGCCAAGACGGTTTTCTCGCTGGCTATGCACATTTGACATGGATTGATTCTGATGGTGTTACGTTGGCGACAACGCGGGTTCCCGATCCGCGTATCGCTCATTCACCGGGTCATGTACTTCCGCAAAGCGCATCTTTGGTGGCGAGAGTGGAGGGTGCCTGGCTGGCTATCGGGCCCGATAACGCCGATTCCGTGTCTATTGTTTTACCGGAAACTTTGTCCGTCAACCTTGGGCGAGAGCAATGGTTGGTATACCTTCCTGATTAATAGCGCAGGATTGCTACGGATTCCGTTGGAAACCTACCTTTTTTGATGACAAATTCGGAATTTCTGTGACAAACCCCTGAAGCATCACAGTATTACCGCTTTTTGCCCCCCTCAGATCGTTTATGATGATGGAGTATCCATTGCTGGATTTGTGAAACCGTCGCGACTGGGGCAAACCCGCTGACCATGTCCAAACCTGAGTTTGATCGTAAGAAGCCAGACCAAGAGTCCATGTTTGACTTTCTGTCAGATGATGGGCAAGGGCGGCCTGCGCGTAAAAAAACCGGTCAGAAGCGCAAACGCAAGGCAATGCCTACGATCAGAAAGCCGGTACCTATTTCCAAGTCTGGAGGGCCACTCAAAGCCCCGAAGCCTGGAGAACCGGTCGCAGAACCACCTGCATTAACGGCACCGGTTACGACCGGAAAGTCGCCCAAGATCAACAACAACTTGGATTTCCTCGATGAAACTCAGGTTCACGTTCCCGATTTAAGTCCGGCTGCGGGTAAAAACACAGCGCCTCGAGCAGAAGCCAAGCGCGCCGTGCCGCCAAACAATGTGCGGCCGTTGCGAAAACCTGAACAGTCTGACGAAGATGCAGAAATTGAACGCGAGTTCAGTGCGCTGAGTCGAGAAAAGTCTTCCGATGAGTTCGAGTTCGATGCGGATTGGCGAGAAGGTCTGACTGGGCATGATCTTCCTGAGGAAGGTTCACGCGATAAGCTTGTGCGTTGGGCGTCCTGGAGTGCGGCTCTACTTCTTTTAGCCGGCGGTGGTTATTATCTTTACTCGTCGGGTCAGTTTGATAGATTAAGATCG
>CAZCKD010000148.1:0-9063 GCA_964498925.1 uncultured Granulosicoccaceae bacterium | reverse complement strand
TCTAGATGTGGTGATCAATCCAAACGCCAGTGAAGACGTTATCAATGCGATGACAGCATACATCATGAGTCTCCGAGAGGTCGGGCGTTTACAACTGTCGGATCTGCCGGAACATTCGCCATTTCTCAAGGCAATACTTAGCTACGCGGCCAAGGCAGGATGGTCGATACCGCTGTTACAAAATCAGCCTCGTCGGGTGCAACAGTTGCCAAACACCATTGCAGGCTATGAAAAAACGATCAGTCGAAACGCTCGCAAACAACGTAAGCGCCGACGTAAACGTCTGACAGAAGCCGGTGACTATAAATATCACCTATGCCGCACACCTGATGAGGTAGAGCTGGCCTTCGAAGAATTAGCAAAGCTACATCAGACCCGCCATGCGAGCAAAGGCGAACAGGGAAGTTTCGGTTCAGAGCGTTATTGCAAATTCCATTTGGCGTTAATGAAAGAGGCGATGAAACGAGACGAGCTGCGCCTGTATATTCTTGTGCTCAACGAGGAAACGGTAGGCGTCGAATATGCTTATTTCTGCGATCGCAAGCTTATGTTTTTCCAAAATGGATTTGACCCCAAGTTCGAATCATTGAGTCCGGGGCATTTGCTCATGTCTCATATAATCGATGAGTCAATCAAGGAAGGTGCAGACAGTATGGATCTTCTCAAAGGAGAATACGAGTACAAAGCGTCTTATGCAAAAGAGCAGGTGCTCAGCGTCAGTGTTGATTTGTGGCGTAGCCAATTAATGACCTTTGCCAATCGCGCCGTTCGTTCGATAAGAGCTGCTTAGTTAGCCGGATTGTTTAGACCGCTCACGTTCGGCGGTTGTCTGAGCAACTTTGTTACGTAGGTATACCGGCATCGCATCTTCAGGTGCGAGCAACTTTCCGGACTTGATCAAAGGCTGAGCCAATGCCAAGTGATCCTGCGCATTTGGCCCTTGCTCACCGCGAATAGCATGGGCACTAACAGCAAAATCCTCAAAGAGGTGTTCGGCATAACAGTCTGCACCATTACCTACCCAACACCATTTATCTTTACTCACATGCCTAACAATGTCCTCCGGCGGACAAACATATTCTTCGCCACTCGGCAGCATCAGCTGACTATCATCCAGCTCAAACGTTGCTAGGTAAACCTCTTTCATACGGGCGTCCAGACAAACGGCCACCTTTTTCTCACCATGAACACGGAATGCACCTTGTGCTACTGAATGAAGCGTGGAGATTCCAACGACGCCAATATCTGCTCCTAATGCAATGCCCTGCGCCAAAGCCACACCGATACGCACACCGGTAAAACTTCCCGGCCCGCGTCCGAAGACGAGACCATCGAGCTGCGACGGCCGTAATTGAGCTTTGGCCATAATGGCATCGACCATCGGTATAACCAAAGCACCATGTTGTTGCGCCGCAACACGATGATCCACCAGTACATTCGAATCACTGAGTAATGCAACCGAGCAGGCATCAGTTGACGTTTCGATAGCGAGCAAATTCATACTGGCTCTTCGTCTCTTAGCATTTCGCGTTCTTCGCGATAAAACTGCTTCACTTCTTCAAGGTCGCGTGTGATTGGCATAGGAGGCAGACTTGTAATAAATATCTCTCCATAATTACGAGAGCGAATTCTCGGATCACACAGCACTAAAACCCCGCTATCAGTGACGTCTCTTATTAATCGACCGACACCTTGCTTCAACGCTATGGCAGCCTGAGGCACTTGGTATTCAAAAAAAGGATTGCCTCCTGCTTCTTTCATGTGTTCGATTCGAGCCCCCATAACAGGATCTCCAGGCGAACCAAATGGCAGCTTGTCGATAACAACGAGAGAGAGCGCCTCGCCTCTGACATCGACGCCTTCCCAGAAACTGCTGGTACCCAGAAGCACGGCATTTCCAACAGATTGGAAAGCCTCTATGAGTTCGCGTTTGGGCATTTGCCCTTGAATCAGCATCGGAAAGTTCAGCTGCCCTTCCAAAGCTCTAGCCGCTTCATGCATAGCACGATAACTCGTAAACAAAAGAAACGCCCTTCCCTGACTTGCTTCTAGCACTGGTTTAATTTTTTCTACGATCGCCTGCGTGTAACCTTGATGCTGAGGTTCGGGTAGATCTTCGGGCAAGTAGAGCAATGCGTTGTGACGATAGTCGAAGGGACTATCGACCTGAAGCTCGCGCGTATCGTTCAAACCCAATTGACCTTTAAAATGGCTGAAATCACCACCAACGGCTAAGGTTGCCGAAGTAAAAACCCAGCTTGAGGTCATTGCTTCCATGGCCTTTTGAAAAGGCGCAGCCACCGTCATTGGCGTCATGTTCAAACTAAATCCGGTGCGAAAGGTTTCGTACCAATGAACGTACTCACCATCTGCTGGATTATCTGCAAAACGCTTAAGAGATTCAGAATGTACTAATGCGCGTTTATGACAACTTTCCAGGCCCTTGCCCCGTTCAGCCACATCAGCAAGCGTTTCCTGTAGCGAACCTAGCAACAATGTTAAACGTTCCAATTCCCGCTCAACAGCCGGGGAATCTTTCACGCTAATCCAAGTATCTCTACCCGGTTCAACCCCAAAGGCCAATCGAAAGTGGCGAACGCCAGTTTCAAGATCTTGTGCTAAATCTCGAAGCTCACGCATATCAGGGGCTTCGTGCAGCTGCTCGCCAACGGTATCTCTGGCCAAGTCCAGTAATTGTCGGCTGCTGAGTTTGCGACCAAAAAATTGTGCGGCAATATCGGGGAGCTGGTGAGCCTCGTCGATAACAAAGCCATTAGCGCTCGGTAGTAAATCACCAAAACCTTGATCTTTTAACGCAAGATCAGCACATAACAAATGATGATTAACAACGACGATGTCCGACTCTTGAGCCCGCTTGCGCGCATTGTGAACATAACAATCTGCTAAATCCTCAAACTCATGCTTAGAGCAGAATTCTTCGTTGGAAACAATAAAGCTCCACACCATTGAATCTTCCGGCACGGCCATAACTTCAGCAATATCACCGGTATTAGTTTGCCTCGCCCAATCGTTGAGTGCGCGTAGATGCTGTTGGTGGCGAGCATCGATTAAAGCAGGATGCCGCATCGCACGTTGTAAACGATGCTTGCACAAATAGTTGGCTCGCCCTTTTAGCAGACTCGTCGATGCATTTGACGACAATGCTCTATTAACCAATGGCAGATCGCTGTAAAAAAGTTGATCTTGGAGATGCCGCGTGCCGGTGGAAATAATGATTCGCTGTCCACTGAGAATAGCGGGCACAAGGTACGCGAAGGTTTTACCGGTGCCGGTACCTGCCTCACCCACCAGCACAGCCTCGTCTTCCAACGTGGAATGAATAGCTTCTGCTAGATGTTGCTGCTCAACACGCGGTGCAAATCCGCTCAGGTGCTGCGCGACCGGTCCCTCGAGTCCGAGGACGTCGGTTATCGACTCTACAAATTCCATTGTCCCGGCGCCTCCGTGCTCCGGTAGGAGCTGCTCTGCACAACTACTTAGGAGCAGCTACTGATATTGATACTCTTTAACTTTTTTGCTGGCGCTTCTGACGCCCATCAGATCACCACGCATGTTGCGGGCATATTCGATAATCATCCAGTTACGATGCAACAAGGGGCGATTATTTGCAGCAAACGCATTCGATTTGGTTGCGTAGCTTTCAGCGAGAGCCGCTTCGAGGGTATCCAATTGAATTTCCGCGGCACGACTCCAGAGCAGCGCATTCTGTGGATTCACTTCCAGTGCTTCGTAGAGGAGTTCCAACGCAGTATTATTCTGATCGTTGATTCTTGCCTCTTCGGCTGCAGCCCACAAACGGGCCACCTTTTCAAAATTGGTATTGCCGCGTACTGAGCCATCAGGGCGACTGACATCGGGTGTTGCGACCTCTGGCGGAAGTGTAGCCGTAGGCTTGGATTGCAGCATCGAGCAACCACTAATCACAAGCATTACCACCGTCAGCAAAACTGAAGTTCGCCAGTCGTTGCGCTTGGAATTTGACTCAAAACTATTCATGGTATTCAACTTAAAGTTACCAGCGACATTCTGCCCTGCTGTAACCACTACAGCAAGCGCTCAATAAAATTGATCTCTATTCTTCTATTTTGTTCACGACCCGGGAGCGTCGCATTAGACGCAATGGGTCGATTCTCACCAAAAGCAAAAGGCTTTATTCGTTCAGCTACTATCCCTTCATCAACCATATAAGCAACGACGGCATTCACTCGCAGCTTAGATAATTCCAGATTATCTGCAGCAGAACCCCGATTGTCTGTATGACCTTCCACCGCTAGATCGACATCAGGGTAAAGCCTGTACGCAGCAATATGCCGATCAAGAATTACCTTAGCCTCTGATGTTAGTGCAACTTCATCAGGTGCGAACTTCAATCCGACGACAATCCCAGTGACAAGTTCGCAACCCGTTGTATCGACACGAACATCTGTTGCTGTTTCGTCACACAAATCAACCCAGTCAGGGATGCCATCCCCGTCTGTGTCTGCAGACGCATCAGCAACAAAACCTAACTCTCTATTCGTCGAACTATTGACGCCTCCCTTGCCTTGCTGAGATGCAACTTCCTCATCCCTAGGGAATACATAGTCAAGAGATACGCAACTGACAAGCAAGGGGATGCTTATTAACGTGAGTAACCCTCGAATAATAGTCATGTTTTTATGGTTAGCGAGTGCGAAACCGAAAAAGTCTTAAGCCGCCGAACAATAACAATAGCATCAAGAAACCGAAATTTTTATCGCCGGGCCCTGTGATGCTGCATCCACCAGCATTGAGTCCCGTTAGGATACTACCAACCGCCGGTGAATCGTCTACGGGAGCAGAAGCGGGGTCATCGGATTCCAGATCACCTGTGGGATCTGAAAACACATCGATATTATCGGGTATACCGTTTCCGTTTGCATCAACAGGACTATAAGGAAACGCTAGTAAGGCATCATCCCATCCATCAGCACCGCCAGCAACATCAACAAGGTTGTCGACTCGACCATCGTTATTCAAATCCTGGCCGTTCAATTCAGCAATATCGAATAAGCCATCGTTGTCACTATCCAAGTCTTGGTAATCCGGCAAATCAGATAGGTCTGTGTTCAGAGGAATAATGTCGTTTACGCCATCACCGTCAAGATCACAACACGCCCTATCGTTAACCAATTGCAAGTAATCCACGACACCGTCGCTACCAACGGACGAGTTGGTCAAATCCAATCGAGCGTCGTTGTCTTGATCAAATTCTGCGGCAACTCCGGCTTCCCGAAGATCAGGCCACCCATCATTGTCCGAATCCAGATCTTGAAAGTCTGGCAATGCATCGCCGTCGGTGTTTGATAGGTTGTAGGACAACGCTCCTGTGTCCAACGGTGATTCAAAAATATCCAGCATGCCGTTACTGCCAACATCACCACTGAGCCTGGCACCGACTTTACGAATCGACGATAAATCCAACGTCTTTGTCGCTCCGGATTCAATCCAATCGAGAATGCCGTCGTTGTCACTGTCCAGATCAAGACGATCAGGCATACCGTCTGCATCGGAGTCGATATCCGCACCGTCGGCCGCTATTTCGAAAGTATCTGGAATGCCATCGTTATCATCATCAACATCGGCAGTATTGGTTATACCGTCGCTATCAAAATCGTTAATGATGGTTAAGGGGGAATCGTCTTGCGCGTAGGCCGAAGAATATATCGGTAACAGCGCCACTGAGGTGCACACAATAAGCCAAGACGGGAGCTTATCCAAATAGCGCGGTCGAAGCTGTGCTGCTTTATTTTTACCATCCATGATCATCATCCTTTAACGCTCTACTAGAGCCTTATGAAACTAAAGGCTAGCAGGAGGGAAGCAAGACTTCAATGATGCACGGCCCAGCGACGCGCCCGGAATCACTCCCATTCAATGGTCGCAGGCGGCTTGCTGGAAATATCATACGTAACGCGCGAGATACGCGGAATGGAGTTACAGATATTTCTGGAGACTTCGTCCAGGAAATCCCAAGGCAGATGAGCAGCGCGAGCTGTCATAAAATCAATGGTTTCCACGGCACGCAGCGCAACAACAAAGTCGTAACGTCGTCCATCACCTGTCACGCCAACAGATTTGACCGGCAGGAAAACCGTAAACGCTTGTGACACTTTCGAATACAGGTCATGTGCGTGCAACGCTTCAATGAAAATAGCATCAGCTTGACGAAGAATATCCGCATATTCGGCCGTAATTTCGCCGAGAATTCTGACCCCTAAGCCGGGTCCCGGAAAAGGATGTCTCTGCACCATTTGCGCTGGCAGGCCAAGATCAACTCCGATGGTTCTGACCTCGTCCTTGAACAGTTCTCGTAGCGGCTCGATGAGCTTCAATCGCATCTCGCTTGGCAGACCGCCAACGTTGTGATGCGATTTAATTAAATGCGCGCTGCCCGTTGTGCTGGCGGCAGACTCGATAACATCAGGGTAGATAGTCCCTTGGGCCAACCATTTAGCATTGGACAACTTCGCAGCCTCTTCTTCAAACACTTCGATAAAGAGATTGCCAATGATTTTTCGCTTAGCCTCAGGATCAGACACACCGGACAGAGCATTAAGAAATCGTTCTTGTGCGTTAACGCGAATGACTGAGACACCCATATTGTCAGCGAACAGTTGCATGACTTGATCGCCTTCATTCAACCGCAATAAACCGTTGTCAACGAATACACACGTCAGCTGTTTACCAATGGCCTTATGCAATAGCGCCGCAACGACTGACGAATCGACACCACCAGACAAAGCTAGAATGACCTCGTCGTCACCTACCAGCGCCTTAGCACGCTGGACTGCATCCTCAATGATATTGTCTGGATTCCACAGTCCATCGCATTGGCAAATATCACGGACAAATCGCTTAAGGATATTTGCGCCTTGCAACGTATGAGTCACCTCCGGGTGAAACTGGATGCCATAACGACGCTGCTCTTCATTGGCGATGATCGCGCACGGTGCATTGTCGCTCGTACCGACCAATGAAAACCCCTCGGGCAAAGTCTCGACACGATCGCCATGACTCATCCAGACATCGAGTTGAGATTTACCGTCCTGCTGTTTGTCGTGAAGACCATCAAACAAAGCCACCGGTTGCTGAAGCTCAACTTGCGCATACCCAAACTCTGCATGAGCAGTTTGCGCTGCAACATGGCCGCCCAGCTGTTTCACCATCGACTGCATGCCGTAACAGATGCCCAAAATGGGAACCGCTAGCTGAAGAACACCTTCGGGAATAGAGGGAGAACCGTCCACGGTGACCGACTCCGGCCCACCGGAAAGAATAACGCCACTAGGCTGAAACGAATTAACTGCAGCGTCGTCAATATCCCAAGGGTGTATCTCACAGTACACACCACTTTCGCGGACACGCCGAGCGATGAGCTGAGTCGTCTGCCCCCCGAAATCGAGGATCAATATTCGCTGGTCGTGTAAGTCAGCCATAGTTCGTTGATTCAGACTATTCGGTAGTTAGGAGCTTCTTTTGTCATCTGCACATCGTGTACGTGACTCTCACGCATGCCTGCGCCGGTAACTCTCACAAACGTGGCATCACGCTTCATCGCAGCGATATCTTCGGCACCGCAATAACCCATGCTAGAACGAACACCGCCTACCATTTGATGGACGATAGATGTGACCGGGCCCTTGTAAGGCACGCGACCTTCAATGCCTTCGGGAACCAGCTTATCTGCCACATCCTCATCGTCTTGAAAATATCGATCGCTGGACCCGGCACGCATAGCGCCAACCGACCCCATACCTCTATACGATTTGTAAGAGCGACCTTGGTACAAGACAACTTCGCCAGGTGCTTCTTCTGTTCCAGCGAACATACTGCCCACCATGACTGTCGAGGCGCCAGCAGCGATTGCTTTGGCCATGTCTCCTGAGAAACGGATACCTCCATCAGCAATGAGTGGGACATCTGTATCTTTCAGCGCGGTCGCTACATTATGAATAGCGCTAATCTGCGGCACACCGACACCTGCAACTATTCGTGTCGTACAGATAGAACCCGGGCCAATACCCACTTTGACCCCGTCAGCGCCTCGAGCGACTAAATCGGTTGCTGCTTCACCGGTCGCGATATTGCCACCAATGACCTGTACATCCGAAAAGTTTTCTTTAATCCACTGCACCTTGTCGAGCACACCTTTTGAATGACCGTGAGCTGTGTCGACGATAAGAACATCTACACCAGCATCGACTAATGCTGCGACGCGTTCGTCGGTATCAGCTCCGGTACCCACTGCCGCACCTGCGAGCAATCTTCCTTCGCTGTCTTTACACGCGTTCGGAAAATCCTGGGCTTTGTTAATATCCTTGACGGTGATCATTCCGCGTAGCTCGAACGCATCATTAACCACCAACACTTTTTCAATTCTGTGTTTGTGAAGTTGCTCAATTGCTTCGCTTCTCGGTGCATTTTCATGCACTGTCACTAACCGCTCCTGCGGTGTCATGATGGCCGATACCGGTTGTTCAAGACGAGTTTCGAAACGTAAGTCGCGTTGCGTCACTATGCCAACCAGCTTGTTGCCATCAACGACGGGTAAGCCTGAGATACCCAATTGAGCAATCATGTCGACGACCTGCTTAATGCTGGTATCCGGAGAAATGGTGATGGGTTCAGTAACGACACCACTTTCGTGTTTTTTGACTCTCGAGACTTCAGCAGCCTGACCCTCAATGGACAGGTTTTTGTGGATTATCCCGATGCCGCCCTCTTGCCCGAGGGCAATCGCTAGTCTGGATTCGGTAACCGTATCCATGGCCGCTGATAGCAGTGGGATGTTAAGAGTGAGAGTTTTAGTCAGCCGCGTCTTTAGATCGACATCACGCGGGAGGACAGATGAATGCCTTGGAGTGAGCAGCACATCATCGAACGTCAGAGCTTCCTGGGAAACAAGCATCAAGGTAACCAGAGCGAAACAGGATGCGGGGGAAGTATACAGTGATTGTGGTCTCTAAAGGCCTTCCAACATATGCATTTTTGGAATAGCAGAGGTTCACCTCAAGCGGAGGT
>CAZCKD010000147.1:0-9088 GCA_964498925.1 uncultured Granulosicoccaceae bacterium | reverse complement strand
TTTCGATAACGCCACCAGCATATCGAATTCACGAAAGGCACGAGTACGAGACAAGCCGGTATAGACGTATCTGCGATCCGAGAACTTTTGGACAAGTCCCCCACGCCGATAATGACGCAGGACGAGAGGATGACCATCAACATTCAGGAAGAATGTGTTTCCCCTTCCCGCCGAGGCAGTACTCACAACCATGTCCAAGTCGTTTAATCGAGCGTCATCGAAAACAACCGGATCAAAATCTGGCGAGGAATCGGTCAGGTAGCGCCAGAATCTATTGTTGTCCGCACGGGCCGTATGGGTTTCGGATACCACGGAAGAGCCGACCGGCTTGAATGGAACTTAGTTAATGGAAGACGTTAGTCCGGCCCATTAGCTAGCAGAATCGCTTTTAGACTCAACGAGGCGGTAGACAGTGCCACAGTATGAGCACGTTGCTTCCGGCGAATCTTCGAGAGGGATATAAACCCTGGGATGACTGTTCCACAAAGAGGAATCCGGCGTGGGGCAATGCATCGGGAGTTCGTCTTTAGTGACTTCTACCAATAGTTGGGCATTCGGTTGTTGCATGGATTCTGGCCCTAAGCCGTCGAGTTCAGGAAACCCCTAGTTTACGCGATTGTTCAGCCCTTCGGAGGATGCGCATCACCCACATGATGCCCAAATCACCGAAATATACACAGCGGTCCACGCATAACCGCGGATGAAGGGTCTTGAGCAGAAATAACCCCCTAAGACGAGAAAAAGAGGGAATTTAACGATTTTATGCTCCGCTCAGAGCGAAATTTACCCCGATACGGCTAAGAAATCAGTTTTCCGGTCGTTAACTGAGCATCGGATAGAGTTGTGAGAGTTCCAGATGTCGTTTAAAAATTGGGTGTCAAAGTCAGTTCTGATAGGCGCCTGCCTGCTGCCCGCAGCCGTTTTGGCAGAAGAGCCAAAATCCGATGAGATCATCGATGATTCCAGAATTCTTAATGGCCAGATCGCTTTCCCGGGGGAATTCCCCTCTATCGTCGCCTTAGCCTACGCGGTTGATGAGTTTTCGCTGGACGAACGACAATTCTGTGCGGGTAGTGTCATCGCGCCGAGGTGGGTTCTTACGGCAGCCCACTGCGTTGTCGGCGAGAACGGCGAACCGGTTCCAGCTGAGATTGTACTGGCGATTAGCGGCGTCACCAATCTGGAGAATAGTGAAGATGCCACCGAAACCATCGTCACAAACATCATAGTCCACCCGGCCTATGGCACGACCCCCGATCCAGACATTGCTTTCAGCCAAATGGCGATCAAAAACGATATCGCTTTGCTGGAGTTGGCAACTGAAATTCAAGATGCGTCTGTCAGTAACCTATTCTCTGGTGACGTAGAGACCCTAACTGGTGGTTCTATCGACATTGTCGGATGGGGAAGGACTCTGTTCGACTTAGACACGTTCGCCTCATCCGCATCTTCGCCACAGCTCTTACAGGCGACGCTTCCCTTGGTGCCTTTGGAGACCTGTAACTCCGCACAGATTTACGATGGCGCTCTATCGTCTAGCGAATTTTGTGCAGCTATTCCTGAAGGCGGAACAGATACTTGCCAGGGAGACAGCGGCGGTCCCGTTTATTTCTCTGGGTCCGATGAGCAAGTTCAGATGGGTATCGTAAGCTGGGGTTTGGGTTGTGGCATACAGGGCGTACCCGGTGTTTATACCGATGTCGCTGAATTTATGCCTTGGATAAGCCAATTTGTCACAGCGAGATCAGTGTCTGGTTTCCAACAGACACCTGCACCGGATACCGTCGTTCCGGAGCAAAACACAACCACAACGGAAACAACGAATGCACCGAACGCATCGAACCTTAATGCGGTAACAACTGCACAGACCAATAGAGGTCCGGTAACCATCGGCGGTGGCGTTGTAGGCGGATCGCTCGGCCCGTTTATTTTGCTTATCGTTGGTGGGATGTTCTTGCGCAAAACCGCCCGTTCTTTCTCGTAAGGCAACATTGTATTCGCCAGGCTGTCGTCCCGCTTGTTCTGGCGCAGCCTAGCCTGACACCAGTGTCAGAATCACACGCTTATCGATCGGTCATCGGTTATCATTGACGTATGACAAGGCAGCTAGAACTCGAACACATTTGCGTTGATCTGGGTGGCACTCGCATCATCAACGATGTGTCGTTCTCTTTAGCCGCAGGCGATATTGGCTGTTTACTCGGCCCCAGTGGCTGCGGCAAAACGACCTTGCTTCGCGCTATCGGTGGCTTTGAAAACCCCTCAGAAGGTACGCTGAAAATAGCCGGTGACACCGTGGCAACAGCCAGCGCTCAAGCCTCGCCTGAAGAAAGACGCGTAGGCATGGTCTTTCAAGATCTTGCACTGTTTCCTCATATGAGCGTCCGAAATAACGTGGCTTTCGGCATCAATCATATGGCGCGTAAAGATATTAATAAGCGCGTTGATGAACTTCTGGATTTAGTGGGAATGACCGGGCTGGCCAACAGCTATCCCCATCAATTATCCGGTGGTCAGCAGCAGCGTGTCGCGCTCATTCGCGCCATGGCGCCTCGCCCTCCTGTGCTGCTATTGGATGAACCCTTTAGCAGTCAGGATACAGAGCGGCGAGTGCAGCTAGCGCAAGAGGTACGCGAGATACTCAAGCGTGATGGCATAACAGCCGTCCTGGTTACCCACGATCAGTTTGAGGCATTTGCCATTGCAGACCATATCGGCGTTGTTGCCGATGGACAACTTCGCCAATGGGACAACGCTTACAATCTTTATCACACACCCGCTGATCGATTCGTTGCAGATTTTGTTGGCGAAGGTGTTTTCCTGTGTGGCAATACACTGGAGGACAACGTCATTCAAACAGAGCTGGGTGTTATCAAAGGTGAGTTAAGCGATGACGTACCACCGGGCACACTCATTGAGCTACTTGTCCGACCCGACGATATTTTGCACGACGACGATAGCCCCAACAAAGCAACGGTCATAGCCAGAGACTTTCGCGGAGCAGATCATTTATACACCTTGCGTATGCCCGGCAACACGCGCCTGTTGTGTCTTGCACCTTCGCATCACAACCACGGAATTGGTGAGGAATTTGGCATTCGTCTTCAGTTAGACCATCTGGTTATCTTTGATCGCGCCGACGAAGAACTGAACCCTACTCAGTAGCTTGTTTTCTTAATTACGGCCGTGGCATCAGACCATCGACGTAATCTGCAATGGCTAGACATGACGTTAACCCGGGCGATTCAATACCCATCAAATTGATAAGCCCTTTCAAGCCATGGTTGGCTTCAGCGCTAACCAGAAAGTCAGGGTACATAGACTCTCCTAACTTTATTTTTGGTCGAATGCCTGCGTAGTCTGCACTCAGACTATTGTCTTGCAAAGCCGGCCAGTATTTTCTAATCGCTGCGTAAAACGAATTAGAGCGCGAAGGATCGACAACATAGTTTTCATGTTCAATCGGTTCGACATCAGGACCAAAGCGCGCTTGTCCTGCCATGTCTATCGTAATGTGTACCCCTAGCCCACCGGGCTCCGGAACCGGATAAATAAGACGGGAAAACGGTGCCTTACCTTGCAGACGAAAATAATTACCTTTGTAAAGAACAGCATCCGGACATTGATCTGCCGGAATAGTGCTGAGTTGGGCCGTTAACTTACAAGCGCCATGACCCGCCGCATTGATTAGCCATCGCGTTGTTAACGTCATAGGCTCATTTCCTCCGACCGATACGGTGTACCCCTGATGATCGTCTAACGATTGAATATCAGTGACCGGTGCTTGATATGCTAATGCACCCGATGCGTTCTCGATATCACCGACAAGCGATAACATCAATCCGTGGCTATCGATAATGCCTGTTGATGGTGAGTGAAGCGCTGCAAGACATTCCAACTGTGGTTCAAGCGACTGTGCAGTTTCACGATCAATAAGTGCGAGATCGTCAACGCCATTTTTAGCTGCACGTTGTTTGATGTCAGCCAGTTCACGCAGCTGCTCTTGCGTAGTTGCGACAATAAGCTTCCCACAGCGCTGATGCTCAATGTGTCGTTCACGACAGTATTGATAAAGCGACCGTTTACCATCCACACAAAGTCGGGCTTTTAAACTGTCCTTCGGATAATAAATTCCCGCGTGAATGACTTCAGAATTTCTTGCACTGGTGACGCTGCCAAAACTTTTTTCAGCTTCCAGAACAAGTACATCCCTACCTTGGTTGGCAAGTTTTGCGGCAATAGCGAGTCCAACGGCTCCGGCGCCAATAACGATGCACTCACAATCAGTCAATCTATGACTCTCCGTTTTGATGCGCTGATCAGCCAGATAGGCATACCTAGTGTGCACACAAGCTTAATTATTTCTTAATGAGGTTCCGCTGAGTGTATCTAATGTGTACAGTAAGCGAATGAAGGAAAAATCCATGTTTAAGCTAGGTGCCATCGGCGCCATCATTGCTGCCATCTGCTGCTTTACCCCAGCATTGGTTGCGCTTCTTGCGGCCGTAGGACTTTCATCTGTCATCGGATTTCTGGATATCATTCTTTTTCCAGCGCTGATTCTATGTTTGGCCATCATGTTCATCGCTTACCGAAAGCTAAAAAAGAAAGACTCAGCAAACGAAAGTCAGTAACTAACCGGCACTGTTTACTTTCTGCTGACAGCTAGATAATTAGTGGTACTGAAAAATTCATCCCGCTCCCGATACTTATCTACCTTGGCAACACCTCCAGGTGTAATTCTGTATAACTCAAAATTTCTTTGAGTAAAGAAGTACCAGAAATCCTGGAAGAAGGTTCGCGTATCGATATTGCATCCACCAAATTCGAATTGAACCACCCGTGTTTTTTCAAGCGCCTCCGAGCTACCTTGCAGCGCGTCCAGTTCGTGTCCTTCAATATCCAGTTTGAATAGATCTATCGGCCGACTGGCTAAAACATCTTTCCAATATTCATCGAACACGACAGTGGAGATAGATTCACTCACAGCAAAATCATTGCCGCGGTGATCCAGTCTTCGTTTGGTTAAACTCCCCAATCCAGAACCGGGAGTATCCGAATATAAGGTGGCCTCAGAGGCTTCTGACGCTAACGCCACTGGATTTATGTTGACCCGTTGGTTGTCGGCAAAACGGGCGTTGAGCTTTTCTATATTGGTTTTAGAGGGTTCAAACGTATGAACCTCAGCGTTAGGATAACTATCCAGGATAGCCGCTGTGTAGTTGCCTACATTGCCACCCACGTCAATGGCCAGGGACAACTGGTCGCCGTAGCCGGCTACTGCTCCGGCGGCCTTAAGCTCATGCTGAACACTGCCTGCCCCCCAGCCTTTTCCTTGCCGCCGGGCCATGGTTCTTTCTAGCTTCCCGAGAAACTGATAATAGATATTCAAACCAGAAAATAATCCAGGAGAAATGGAAGAAAACAAGATTAACAGAACGCGAATTTTCAGGCTTAAATAACGGACCAATTAGCGGTTCATTTTTCCAGCTAGTGTCCAGTCCAATTCGGTTTTCGCTTTTCTAAGAATGCTGTACGGCCTTCGCGGAAATCGTCGCTGGTATAGCATTCAACAATAAGATCATCATCTGCCACCTGCGACCACCCCTGACGTATTCGTCGTAAGCCTTCCTTAGTGGCAGATAGTGTTAATGGAGCTAACTGCTTAAACCCCTCGGCAAGGCGCATAGCTTGCGCCACAGGATCATGGTGACACTGATTAACCAGCTTGACATCACAGGCCTCGTCGATCTCAATGAGCCGCGCCGTTAACATTATTTCCCGAGCCAGATTCGCACCGAGAGAATCGACAACCCGCGCCAGATTCCTGGTGGACAAACAATTACCCAAGGTTTTCGCAATGGGAAAACCAAAGCGTAAATGTCTGTCAGAAATTCTCATGTCACAACACAACGCAATAGCCGCCCCTCCGCCCGTACAGGCTCCCTGAATCGCCGCAATGGTAGGCACAGGCACTTGCTCTAACAACTCCAACACACGGTCCATGAGACGTTCGTAGTCCAATGCATCGTCTGGAGAACTCAGTTGATCAAAACTATTGATGTCGGTACCCGCTGCGAATGCTTTATTACCAGCGCCGGTAATGACTAACGCCCGAAGTTTGGTGCGCCCATCGATAATCGACTGTGAGATCTCGGCCAGCTCTTCGTACATGGCAAGCGTCAGTGCATTTCTAGCGTGCTCGCGGTCAAAGGTAATCACTCCAACGTCATCAGTGACCTCAAACAATAATTCTTTTGGCATCTGCCTAATCCTTCAAAATGCGGTTAGCCTTTATTATGGGATTAATTAATGCTCTAACGCAACGAATCAAGGCACTAAAATACCGTCTACGGAATGCTACTCTAGGCATGAATGTAGTATCTTAAAAATAGCTATCCTCTCTGCCGTAGGGCAGCAAGTTTAATCACTACCCACTTTTTTCCGGAAACAACACTTCTTATGGACTTAACTCTCGCTGACGCAAAAGTCATCATTGAAAACACATTAGCTGCACAAGCTAAACACGGGTTTAAACCTATGGCCGTCGTTGTATTGGGCGCTGCCGGCACCATCAAAGCCAGTGAAAGTCAGGATGGTACTAGCCTACTCAGACCTAAGGTTGCCCACGGAAAGGCCTACGGCGCAATCTCTATCGGCATCGGCTCAAGAGCCCTGTTTGAGCGCGCCAAGAACGAACCTTTTTTCATTCAGGCAGTAAATTCCCTTGCAGATGGCGCACTCGTACCTGTGCCTGGTGGGGTGTTGGTGAAAAACAAGGATGGCGAGCTTGTCGGTGCTGTTGGCGTTACCGGTGATACTTCCGACAACGATGAGCTATGCGCAATCGCCGGCATTGAAGCTGCCGGATATGTCGCACAAGTAGGGGCTTAAACCTCTTTACAAGCACTAGGCACTAGGCACTAGGCACTAGGCACTAGGCACTAGGCACTAGGCAAAGAAAATTTTACTTGAGTTCCACTATCAGCGTCACTGACGACGCTGATGGTGGAATCATGAAGTTCTATAATCGACTTCACGATCGACAAGCCCAATCCTGCACTGTCATGACTCCGACTTGCAGTTTCCATCGACGAGAAGTGACGCTTAAATACGTGCTGAATAATATCAGCGGGGATACCTGCTCCCGTATCGCTGACGACGACGTCAACCCGATCAAGACCATCCCAGCTGAGTTCGATGTGAATAGCACCTTCTTCCGGTGTATGTCGAAGCGCGTTGGCCAACAGATTTTCAAACACCCGTTGTATTAACGCGATATCTGCCAAAACCAGCAGTTCGTGATTTTCATCACTGACGGGACTCACCTTTAGCGTCACCCTTGCAGATTCAGCTTCTAAGGAAAATTGCTGGAAACAGTCGTAGGTAAGCTCCAACATAGAAAACGTCTCTTTGTTCGGAACAACATTTCCTGAGCTCAATTTAGAAAGATCAAACAACTGCATCACCAACCTTCGAAGTTTGATACTTTGCTTATGAGCCGTTTCAACATATTTTTGCTTCAGCTCATCTGACAGAGCATCCGATCTAACAGCCAGCGTTTCCAAATAGCTTTGCATTGTGGTTAGCGGTGTTCGAAGATCATGAGATATATTGGCAAAAAATTCCCGCCTTTCACTGTCCTTCTGTTGCAAATCCTGGTACTGCGTAACCAACTGCGAAGCCATGGAATCATAAGTGGCAGCAAGATCATCAATTTCATCTGATCGTTTAAAAAACAGCTGCTTTTGAGAGGTGTTATCTTCCGCTACGGCAGAAGAGTGTATTGAGGGCAGATTTAACGACTCACGCCACTGATTCGCTTTACGCGTCAATAATCCTAAACGCCGAGTTAGTAGAAAAAATACGGCTATTCCGGTTATCAGGGCCATCAACATAGCACCCGATAATGTGAGAAATAGGTTCTTCAAGCTGTAGCTGCTGGATAGAGCCCTAAGCAGAGACTGATGACGTTCACCGGACAGTACGACATAAACAAAGCCCAACTGCATGGAATTACTGCCAATTGACGGCTCGCTCATTAATGGCGCAACCGAAAATATACTGAGCACGCCAGACTTTTTCGGGTTAGACCCTAATATTGGAAATTTGGCATCTGCACTGAGATACTCCTGTATCGGCTTCAGGTCTACTTGAAATCGATCGTTGTTATCTATACCCGTCTGCCCCACCGTGGATGGCGCTATCACTACCCCGTCTGCATCCAAAAGATAAACCTCGACACTGGGGTTTATCACCATGACATGCTCGGCAAGCTTTGCTAATGCCTCGGGGCTAGGTTCATTGTTTTGTATCAGATTAGCGGTATCCGCCATATACATAGCTAAGGGTTCATTGAGCTCTTGAGTGAATTCCAGAAAATAGTTTTGACTGTTTCTGTGTGACACCCAAAGTGTTGCCAGCCCTAATGTCAGCAAGAGTAGGAAAAAAAACAGCGACAGCCTGGCAAACAGAGAGGACATATGACGTTAAACAATCATGCTTCTAACTTGTACCCGACACCCCAAACCGTTTGAATGTAAACCGGTTTGGCAGGGTTCTCTTCAATTTTTGCACGCAGACGATTAATGTGAGAATTCACTGTATGTAAATAACCATCGTGTCGATAACCCCACACGTTTTCCAGTAATTCAGAACGATTAAAAACCTGTCCCGGTGCTTTTGCAAAATGCAATAGCAGGTCAAATTCCCGGGAAGTCAGATTCACCGGTTTGCCTTCCACCGAAGCAATGTGTCGCACCGGATCAAGTACGATGCCATTAATGGAAATGACATCACCAGCCACTAATCCTTGCATGGCGTCAACACGACGCAGCACCGCTTTAATACGTGCGATGAGCTCAACCATACTGAAAGGTTTGGTGATGTAGTCGTCAGCGCCCACATCCAGACCCAATATGCGCTCGTCTTCAGATGAGCGAGCCGTAACAAGAATAATAGGCGTCAGTGGATTCACTTTTCTGACTTGTCGACAGATGTCCAAGCCATCCACCTTAGGCAAGGTCAGATCAAGAAGAATGAGATCCCACTCATCCTTTAAGGCCATTGTCAGCCCTTGTATTCCATC
>CAZCKD010000146.1:0-9110 GCA_964498925.1 uncultured Granulosicoccaceae bacterium | reverse complement strand
TACCAGTTTTGCTCAACCTGATAGGAACGAACCTTCCGTTCATAGGATGCGCTCGTATCCCAGCCTCTTGGATGATTAGCGTCCCTATTGGGCGTAATGGCCTTCAAGACACTAACAGGATGATCTGGCGCATCGCTGTTCAGCCTAAGTATCTGCCCCTGGTTATTCCACAACGATTGAATGTTTCCTTCAATCGCAACATGGCTCGCGCCTAGAGTTTGCTTTAACCAGTTAAGGGTGGCATCGTCAAGAACGGCTGACGGCATCGGCTTATTCACGGCTTATCACTAACCTGGGGAATCTTATATTGCTCAGTGTCTGAACAAGTCGTTGGGTAGTACAATAGGAGCCGAACCTAACCGGAAATACACTTAATGACAACCGATAATTCAAACGACAAACCCATCGTCGGCGGCACTTTTCCAAGTTTCGACATTACTTTGACCAACGGTGACGTTCACAGCGTCGGAGCCGCAAACGGCCAGTGGCGCCTCGTTATTGTCTACCGCGGCAAGCATTGCGGCCGTTGTAAAAAGTATTTAAATCAGTTAGAAAAAATGCAGTCTGAATGGCACGATGCCGGCTTTGACATTGTCGCTGTCTCTGCAGACCCACTAGAAAAAGCTCAGCAAGACATCGCAGAATTCGGCTGGACATTTCCAGTTGGCTACGGTTTAGAAGAATCTACTATGCGATCCCTTGGCGTCTATGTCAGCGACCCCTTAACACCCGATGAAACTGATCGCCGCTTTGCCGAGCCAGCCGTTTTTTGCTTGCGTCCGGATGCCAGTGTACAAATCTCCGCCATCTCAAACGGCCCTTCTGCGCGTCCTGATCTCGTCGAATTACTCGATGGCATGGCGTTCACCATCAAGCATGACAAACCGCCACGCGGCACGGTCTAGTGTCAATCGGTAGAACAGAAGCGGTATTTGGCAGTTGGTCTTCACCGATCACTGCCGACATGCTGGTTTCCGGCGCAAAGGGAATCAACGAAGTCATTCCCGACGGTTCATCGGTGTGGTGGGCAGAATCCCGACCCGAAGAAGGTGGTCGAGTGGCCATCATGTGCTGGCAGGACGACAGCACGACGGAAGTTTCTCCTCCATCCGCCAACGTACGAACGTTAATGCATGAGTACGGCGGAGGATCCTGGTGGGTTGAAAACGGCGTTCTCTGGTATGTCGATTACTCAGATCAACGACTTTGGGAGATCAAAAACGGACAGGCACCTGTCGCCCTCACAGCCGAACCGGAAACACCGAAGTCCCAACGCTATGCTGATATCCGTCCAACCGCCTGCAAGCAGTGGTTAGTTGTCGTTAAGGAACGACACTTACAGTCATCTGACGTACCGGAAAATCTCATCGCTGCAGTTGCCGCCGACGGCTCGCAGCGTCAATTCGATCTATCGGTCGGCGCTGATTTTTACGCATCACCGGCACTATCACCAGACGGCAAGCAATTGGCGTGGGTGGAATGGGATCACCCCAATATGCCCTGGGACGATACCCGATTAATGCTTGCAGATATCGAGCTCGCTGAATCTGCAATAAAGCTGACCAACACACGACGTATAGCCGGTGGGCAGGACGAAGCCATTACTCAACCTGAGTGGTCGCCCGATGGTACGCTCCACTACCTTTCAGACCGATCAGACCTATGGCAACTGTATGCGCACGGCGCGGATGCTCCGGTGATAGAGGCCGATGGAGATATCGGCTATCCGCCATGGGTCCATGGATTATCACGTTATTGTTTTAAAGAAGACGGCACACCCGTGTTTGCCTTCTACAAGAACGGTATTGATCATTTAAACGGTTTTCCGCAACAAACCAGCTTTAACACGGTGCGTTCCTCCGGAGATAAGGTCAGTTTTGCCAGCGCTTCCTGGCAAGATGAAACGCGTGTGACATTTGATGGTAAAGATGTGCTGCTTCCTCGCACACTACCTTTGCAACCCGACTACTTAGCATCACCTGTAGTCATTAACTTTCCTACAGCCAAAAACGGCAAAGAGACAGCCAATGCGCTTTTCTATGCGCCGGCCAACCCGGACTTCGTTGGTCCTGGTGATCAAAGGCCACCGCTGATAGTGTTAGCGCATGGCGGTCCTACTGCTCCGGCTAAATCTCAACTGGCGCTGGCTATTCGCTTTTGGACGAGTCGGGGGTTTGCGGTTGTCGATGTTAATTACCGCGGTAGTAGCGGCTTTGGCAGAGCGTATCGTAAAAAGCTTGAAAAACAATGGGGCATTGTCGACGTCGAAGACTGTGTCGCGGCCGCCCAATACCTTGTTGCGCGTGATTTAGTCGATCCCGATAGACTCATTATCAGAGGTGGCAGTGCCGGCGGATTTACCGTTTTATCGGCCTTAGCATTTCATGACGTATTCACAGCCGGTGCCAGCTTATATGGCGTGGCGGATCTTGAAGCCTTGGCTAATGACACCCACAAGTTCGAATCACGATATCTGGATAACCTGATTGGAAAGTGGCCTGACGATGCGGAGATCTATGCTGAGCGATCCCCTATTAATCATTTAGAGGGATTCAAGGCGCCTATGATCATTTTGCAGGGTTCTGATGATGCTATCGTGCCGCCGAATCAGTCACGAATGATCTTCAACGCCTTAGACGAGCGAAACGTGCCGGTAGCCTATATCGAATATGAAGGTGAACAACATGGGTTTCGGCAGGCAAGCACCATAATCCATTCATTGCAGTCCGAACTCACGTTTTATGGACGTATTTTTGATTTTGTGCCCGCTAGCGACACAACCGAACTGGAGATAAAAAATCTAGCTTAACCGTGACCGCTGTTTTTTGTTTGCCGAGCCAACAGATGGCGAAGGGTATCCGGCTCACACGGTTTATGCAGCATAGGGAAACCCAGCTGTTTGATGTCTTTCAGGCGATCAGGTGCAATATCGCCCGTAAGCACAATGGCTGGGATATCTTTCTTTAAAAACTGCCTCACGCGACTAATAGCGTCACCGCCTGTTTCTTGATCACGTAAACGATAATCACTGACGATAACATCGGGAATCTCGCCAATTTCTTCCAGTTGTTCTAAAGCCGCATCACCAGAAATCGCTGTCATAACCACACAGCCCCAGGTTTCCAGCAAACCCTCTATCGCTAAACACGTATCGTATTCATCATCGATGACGAGTACAAAAAGCGAATCTACTGCGTCATTACTCAAAACAACGGCTTCGTCAGCGGAGTCCACACGCATCGCTTCGCCCAAAGGCACTTTTACCGAAAATGTTGTCCCAAATCCAGGTTTAGATACCAATGTTACTGGTATATCCAGTAAAAGCGATAGCCGTTTTACAATAGATAAACCCAAGCCAATCCCCTCGCCCTCACCTCGGTGATGACCATCTGATTCCAGCTGGACAAATTCATCGAACACGCGAATATGGTTGTCTTTGGAGATACCCGGACCGGTATCAGTCACAGAGATCCGGACTGAATCACCCTCTACATCTGAAGCCAACTTTACCCAGCCCGAACGGGTATATCGAACCGCATTGCTTAACAAATTTCGGAGCAGACGTTCCAGCAGTAAACTATCAGTGAATACAACGCAATCGATACCTTCGCACTTAAAGGCAATGCCTTTTTCAGCGGCCAAAGGCTCAAAGTCGGACTCAATATGTTGAAGCACAGGTACTAAGGATACATGCTCGAAATTGACGGGTAAGGTACCCGCATCCAACTTTGAGATATCGAGTAGAGCGTTAAAGAGATCTTCCAGTGACTTTACTGATGAATCAATTTGCGACACAAGCGTCTTGTGTCGGGTGTCTCTGGTTTGAAGCTCCAGCGTGGCGGTGAACAACCTTAACGAGTGCATAGGTTGTCGTAAATCGTGACTCGCTGCGGCAAGGAATTTAGACTTGGCCTGATTGGCATTTGCCTCACGTGTTAAGGCCTCCTCAGCACGCTGCTTTTCCAGCCTGAGGTTTTCTAAAAGATCATCATTATCGAACCGAATGTTGATTGATTCGGAGATAGCAGAGCTCACGCTTCTAGACGAGCTGGCACAAACAGCCAAAAAAACCATGGCTAAAGCAGAGATCCAATAGTAGACCGTGTTATCGAAAAATAACATTCGAATGGATACAGGCAGTATCAACGGTATGACGAAGAGGATGTACATGGGAAGCAAAAAGGAGGTCGATCCAGTTGCACTTGCAACCATCCCCGATATGATCATCATGAGCAGTAGATTTGCGAACGGAAAATCCACATTGACAACATACGCTGCGAAAAAACCAAACGCAGATGCTAGGACAAAAGACAGCAATGCCGCTTGCACAGATCGTCGTTTGACGTTGGCACGAGTCGTCGGATTTTTATGCCACCGCCGCCACATGTAGGCGCGAACCAACGTCCAGACAAAAATGAAGGAAAACCAGGACATGAGCACAACGGACGGCACCACATCTGTTAGGAAGACCAGTAGAGCGACAGCTGCGCACAGCGTGCCTGTAATAATTAACGGCAGATTCTCAAAGACGAGCTCGAACTTAGCAACCTCTACATCGAGTTCGCGGTTACTCGGCATTTGCGTTCAACACCATTTTCAAACACGCACCTTCAAATTCGATGAGATCATTCTGCCTGATCTTCCGTCGCCGCCTTAGTTCCTGCTCACCGTTTACAAGAACCATTCCGTCATCAATGACCATTTTGGCTTCCGCCCCGCTGTTCACTAATCCTTCAAACTTCAACACCTTGTACAGCTCGACCGGTTCCCGGGACATTTCAACAATCTTGGCAGAATCTGCTGAATCTTCAGACATTTAATAATTTCCAACCCGACAAACTTCTAGCTTAACCTGAAGTGATGACGATAAAAACGAAAAAAGCCGCCAGAGACGAACTCGGGCGGCTTTGAAAATCAATTCCACAGGGGAAATTGACTCAATATTTTTCTGGCTTTAGCTCGCCTTAGCTAATGGTAGTTCATTAGCATTAATAGTAGCGATTAATTCCTCTAGCACTTCCTCGGCTTGATCATTGTCTATCTGACACGTACCAGCAGCAGCATGGCCACCACCGTTGTACTTCAGCATCAATTCACCCACATGAGTTTTGCAAGAGCGATCAAAAATGGATTTGCCCGTGGCGTAGACTATATTCTGCTTCTTGAAGCCCCAGAGCTGATGAATTGATATATTGCATTGCGGGAACAGCGCATAAATACTGAAGCGACTTCCCGGATAGATGATCTCTTCTTCTCGCAGATCGAGAACGACCAGGTTGCCATGAACCTTTCCACAGCGAAGAATTTGCTTTTTGAATTCTTCGGCGTGTGTTTCATATAGATCTACACGCTCCTTAACATCTGGCAGCGCCAGAATTTCCTGAATAGAGTGATTTCTGCAACAGTCGATTAACTCCATCATTAATGCATAGTTGGAAATACGAAATTCTCGGAAACGTCCCAAGCCAGTGCGGGAATCCATCAACATATTAAGCAGTTCCCAGTTCTTAGGCTCAAGCACTTCTTCCATCGAGTACTGAGCAGAATCTGCCTTATCAACAGCCTCCATCATTTCGTCCCACTCTGTGGGGAATACGTCATGACCACCGTAGTGTTTCCAAACCACTCGTGCAGCCGATGGTGCGTCTGCATCCATAACATAGTTATCGACAGAGACATCGTTACGCTTCGCTTCTGAATCGTGATGGTCAAATACTAGATTTGCGCCAGCACAATAGGGAAGGTTTGTCGTGATATCAGCAGCACCAATCTCGATTTTTCCATCTTGCATATCCTTAGGATGTACAAAGGTTATGTCATCGATCATGTCGAGATGCTTGAAAAGGACGGCACATACCAGCCCATCAAAATCACTACGCGTCACTAGACGGAATTTATCACTCATCTGCTATAACCTTAATGGAAGAAATATCTGTACTAAAAAGCGGCGATATTGCGCAGGCTTTGAGTATCGATAGGTTATCTTTCCTATACAAAGATGTAGCAAAACAAATTACGTCACATTTTTTGACTCAGCGAATCGTGTTGTATCTTATCGGCGGTTACAAGTAACGCTATTTGTTACCACTGAGCGCCGCTTTTAGTGATAGAGCTAATGCTGATTCTGTATTAGCCTCCTGTTTAGAACCGGAGCTTTTCGAATGACGCGATCTGTTACCGTTCTGATGGGAACCCTTAGCACCCTGCGTCGCTTTGGGAGCAGCTCTTCGATGACCTGCCTCTCGGTTGTCCGGTCGTTTTCCACGAGAAGCGCCATCACCTTGCTCATTCGCATCATCACTCATGCGCATAGATAGTCCGATTCGCTTTCGCTCGATGTCAACGGCCATGACCTTGACCTTAACGATATCACCGGCCTTAACAACATCTCGGGGGTCTTTGACGAAGGTATCGCTCAATGCCGAAATATGCACCAATCCGTCTTGATGAACACCCACATCGACAAACGCACCAAATGCAGTCACGTTAGTTACCTTCCCTTCCAGCACTTGATTAGCTCGAAGATCGGACATCGTGTTGACATCATCAGAGAACAACACGGTACGAAACTCAGGTCGCGGGTCGCGACCGGGTTTTTCTAATTCGGCAATGATGTCTTTAATCGTCGGTATACCGAACTGATCATCAGTAAACGCTTCTGCATTCAATTTGCGCAGTTCGGATGTATTACCGATGACATCGGTTAACGGTAATTTCAGGGTTTCAACAATTTTTTCTACCACCGGATAAGCCTCCGGGTGTACACCCGAGGCATCAAGTGGATTCGACCCGTTGGGAATACGCAGAAATCCTGCCGCTTGTTCAAACGCTTTTGGCCCTAACCGTGGAACCTTAGTGAGTTCTTTGCGACTTTTAAAAGCGCCCTGCTCATCACGATAGCTAACGATGTTGGATGCAAGTGTGGGTGTCAGGCCCGCGACGTACGTTAATAAAGCAGCTGACGCGGTGTCCAGATCAACACCCACCGCATTTACGCAATCCTCAACGGTCGCTTCCAGGCTCTTAGCCAGGGCAGTTTGCGATACATCATGTTGATATTGCCCTACACCAATAGCTTTGGGGTCTATCTTTACAAGCTCCGCTAACGGATCCTGTACGCGACGTGCTATCGATACAGCGCCCCTGATCGTGACATCTAGATCGGGGAATTCATCTTCAGCTATTTTTGACGCTGAATACACGGATGCACCGGCTTCTGAAACCGGCACTTTAATCAGCTTTTGCGTTGACGTTTTTTCATTAGAACGCATAGCGCTCATCAGCTCATCGGCGAGCTTTTCTGTTTCTCGACTTGCCGTACCATTACCGATGGCGATCAGTTCAACGGAATACTTTTGGCATAGTGCCGCAAGCGTATGCAGCGACTCCCGCCACTGACCCTGAGGCTTATGCGGATAGATAGTCGCATGATCCACCACTTTACCGGTGCTATCGATGACGGTAGTTTTTACACCTGATCGATAACCAGGATCCAACCCTAAGGTTGGTCTTGGCCCGGCAGGTGCTGCCAGCAATAAGTCCTGTAAGTTGGCAGAAAATACGCTTATGGCTTCGGCATCAGCTCGATTTCGTAACGCAGTGAATAATTCACTATCAAGATGAAGTGACAATTTGACGCGCCATGTCCACGCGACCACTTGCGCTCTCCAATCATCAGCGGGACGTTGCTCATGTACAAAGCCAAGATGCCTTCCAACAGTCGCAACGGCTCCATCATCACCGTACTCGTCGCCCTGTTTAGTCAGTAAGCTTAACGCGAGAAAACCTTCTGTCCTGCCGCGAAACATGGCTAATGCCCGGTGACCGGGAACACGTGAATAAGGTTCCTGATGATCAAAGTAGTCGCGAAATTTTGCGCCTTCACTCTCTTTACCTTTGACAGACTTTGAACACAGATACCCTTGATTTTGTAGCAGATCACGCAACCGGGCTATTAATGAGGCGTCCTCAGCAAAGCGCTCCATTAATATATAGCGAGCGCCATCAAGCACCGCTTTTTCATCACTGAACGATGTTTTGGGATCGTCAGTGACTACGACGTACGCTTTTGCCTCATCTTGCGGTACTTTTGTCGGATCATTCCATAAGAGATCGGCGAGCGGTTCAATGCCTGCCTCTACAGCCAATTGTCCCTTTGTTCTGCGTTTCTTTTTGAACGGTAGGTAGAGATCTTCCAGTTCAGCTTTAGTGTCTGTAGCGTTTATTTTGGTGGCAAGTTCAGTAGTGAGTTTTCCTTGTTCATCAATCGCCGCAATAATGCGTTGCCGTCTGTCTTCAAGCTCTCGCAGATAACTAAGTTTTTCCTCCAAAGAACGCAGCTGAGAATCTGTGAGACCTCCTGTTGCTTCTTTTCGATAACGAGAAATAAAAGGAACCGTTGCGCCACCGTCCAATAGTTCAATGGCAGCATCCACCTGCTTACCGGTTGCGTCGATCGCTTTAGCGATACTTGCAGATAGAGATATCGAAGGATTCTTAGTAACAGAACTCATAGAAGATTTTGTTTAGCCTGAAAGAACATCACGTTTATTAAAAAGACTATCGTGTTACCGAAAATGCCATCCACTGCAAATGTACTATGGCCAAATAAACATAGGTATGACCACTAAGCGCATCGAAACGAATCAGCATTGACACAATGATGAGCGATGAAGGAAAGCGTTGAAGCTCGGCCTCAAATACGATCGATATTTTACCTCAGACAATCAATGTACAGTACATATATCATGACGTTCACACTAAGAAATTTGAGTGAATCTTTAACGTAAAAAACGGCAGGAAAGCAGACGGCTATGTCAATGACTTTTTACGAAATGATTGTGGCGACTCCCCGAAATAGAGCTTGAAGCCACGACTCAAATGTGCAGCATTGGCAAAGCCAGTTGCTATCGCAATATTGTGTAGTGACAGAGGGCTGCCGAGCAGTAGCTGCTGAGATTTTTTTAATCTCATCTCTCGATAGAAAACAACAACGCTACTCTGGAGATGCTGCTTAAATATTCTATTTAATTGACGGGAACTAATGCCAGCCAGGCTTGCCAGTTGATCCAACTCCAACGGATCAGCAATATGATTTTCCATCGCTTCCA